>JAPPED010000022.1 GCA_028824295.1 Rhodospirillales bacterium
CCCAGTCCCTCGAAGCGTTCCTGCGAATCATGGGGCGCGATCGACTCGATGACACCCTGCACATGATCGCGGACCCGCTGGAAGTCGGCGCTCGGGGGCGCCGCCTCAACGCCGAACCTGCCGGCGTGACGCGTGGCGTGGGCGGCGTGCGCGGCTGCGATCAGGGACTTGGACGGTACGCATCCATAGTTCAGGCAATCGCCGCCCATCTTGCCGCGTTCGATCAGGACGGTGTCGACGCCGAGTTGCGCCGCGGCGGCCGCGACGCTCAAGCCGCCGGAGCCTGCGCCAATAATGCAGAGGTATGGGTACAACGTGGTATCTGATGAAGTCATCGCGCTTGTGAACTATCCAGCTGGTCGTTTGGTCATGCCCCCCGGCACCATAGACTTGGCCCGCGCAGCGCGCGATTCGAGAAGAGGGTGGTTCGCTTGCTGCCGGGTGGGCACATCATCCCGTATGACGTAGTGCTTTCCTCGGCGGAATACCAAGGCGCGATCACGATACCCCGGTTGCGCACCTGATACCCGTCCACCACGCGTTTGCCGATCCGCCGAGGGGGACTGCGCCGACCGGATCCACGCCACTGCGCTGCGGCATCAACATGCCGCAGCCGCCATCAGCGCCCCCGCTCGCAGGCGTCTCCGCGCGACCGCCGCCGTCAGGCCGTCGTATAGACTCGCGGGCACGCGCGATGCCATGCGTGGATCACTTGTCTCCGGTCGACCATCGAGGTAGGGAACCATGGCCCAGCTTCCGAAGTATCAGATGCATGTTGGAGGTACGTGGGTGGACCCGCTGTCGGGGGAATGGCTCGAAACGGACAACCCGTTCAACGGCAAGCCCTGGGCATTGATTCCCCGCGGCAACGCGGACGACGCGAACCGCGCCGTCGCCGTCGCCAAGGATGCGTTCGTCGACGGCGAGTGGCCCCGCCTGACCGCGACAGAGCGCGGCAACCTGCTGCGCCGGCTCGGCGATCTCATCGCCCGCGATGCCGACCGGCTAGCCGCAACCGAGGTTCAGGACAACGGCAAGCTGATCGCCGAAATGCGCGGGCAGCTCCGGTACGTGCCCCAGTGGTACTACTACTTCGGCGGACTCGCGGACAAGGTCGAGGGTGCCGTGATCCCGTCCGACAAGCCGGACATGTTCAATTACACCCGTCACGAACCGCTCGGCGTGGTCGTCGCGATCACAGCCTGGAATTCGCCGCTGCTGCTCACGGCGTACAAGCTGGCACCGGCGCTCGCCGCCGGCAACACGGTGGTCCTGAAGCCATCCGAGTACACGTCCGCGTCGGCGCTCGAGTTCGTCAAGCTCGTGGACGAAGCCGGGTTCCCGCCGGGCGTGGTGAACGTGGCCACCGGGTACGGTCGTGAGGTCGGCGAGGCGCTCATCTCGCACCCTGATGTCGCCAAGGTCGCCTTCACGGGCGGCAGTGTTACCGGTCGGCACGTCTACGAGACGGCGGCCGGCGGCCTCAAGCGCGTGACACTGGAACTCGGTGGCAAGTCGCCGAACATCGTGTTCGAAGACGCCGACATCGAGGATGCCGTCAAGGGCGCCATCTCAGGAATCTTCGCGGCATCCGGCCAGACCTGCGTCGCCGGTTCGCGGCTGCTGCTGCAGGAAGACATCCACGACGAGTTCGTCGAACGACTGTTGCGGACCGCGGAAACCGCGCGCATGGGCGACCCGATGGACATGGACACTCAGGTCGGCCCGGTGACGACCCCGCCGCAGTTCGACAAGGTGCTGAACTACATCTCGATCGCCAAGGAGGAGGGCGCCAACTGCCTGCTCGGCGGCCGGGCCGCCCAGCGCCCGGAGTGCGGGGACGGCTGGTTCGTGGAGCCGACGATCTTCGACGACGTGAACAACGACATGCGGATCGCGCAGGAAGAGGTCTTCGGCCCCGTGCTCTCCATCATTCGCTTCCGCGATGACGACGAGGCCGTCGCGATCGCGAACGACGTCATGTACGGCCTTGCCGCAGGCATCTGGACCCAGAACGTCCGGCGGTCGATCACCGTTGCCGACCGACTGCAGGCCGGCACGGTCTGGGTCAACACGTACCGCGCCGTCAGCTTCATGTCCCCGTTCGGGGGCTACAAGATGAGCGGAATCGGGCGGGAAAATGGCGCGGACGCGATTCGCGAGTACCTGCAGACGAAGAGCGTCTGGATCAGCACGGCCAGCGAAGTTCCGAACCCATTCGTGTTGCGGTGAGCCGGAACCCGCCGAGTTTCCCGAATTCGGTGTCGGCGCGCGACGGTCGGCACCGGGAGGACTGACGGCCGGCTTGCCGCGGATATCTGGGGGCGGTTCGGCCGGATCCCGAACGCCCGGTTACCCTTCTCTCGTGTACGGGATGCCGATCGCTTTCGGTGGCACGCCGCGCCCCACGAACCCGGCCAGCAGCAGCACGGTCAGCACGTAGGGAAGCGCCTGCACCAGATGAACCGGCACCTCGCCCAGACCGGGCAGCGATGCGCCCTGCAACCGGATGGACACAGCATCGAGGCAGCCGAACAGCAAGCAGGCCAGCACCGCCGGCACGGGACGCCAATTGCCGAAGATCAGTGCAGCTAGGGCGATGTAGCCCTTTCCCGCGGTTATGTCGCGAAGGAACCCAGCGCTCTGCGCCAGTGCGAGATAGGCGCCGGCCAGACCGCAAAGCACGCCCGCGCAGACCAGCGCACGATAGCGGACCCCCGAAACCGACACGCCTGCCGTGTCGACCGCGTAGGGGTTTTCGCCAACCGCCCGGAGACGAAGGCCAAACCGGGTCCGATAGAGCGCCAGTGCCACCACCGGAACCGCCAGCCAGGTCAGGTACACGATCGCGTTGTGGCCGCTCAGGAGTTCCCCATACACCACGCCCACGATCGGAACCGCTTCGAGCACGCCCGCCCCCGGCCACTCCATGGACAGGAAGCGCGCCGAATCGGGGAGCTGGGGCGTGCGGCCGCCCTGTGCGAACCAGGCCACCGCGAGGAACGCAGTCAGGCCGGAAACCAGAATGTTGATCGCGAGCCCGGACACCACCTGGTTCCCCCGGTGCGTGACGCAGGCGTACCCGTGCAGGAGCGCCAGCAGTACGGACGTTGCAATGGCTGCAGTCAGCCCGACCCAGGCCGAACCCGTGACGGCCGCAACGCAACCTGCCGCGAAGGCCGCGCCGAGCATCTTGCCCTCGAGCCCGATGTCGATGATCCCGGAGCGTTCGGAGAACAGGCCCGCCAGTGCCGCGAGAACGAGCGGCGTGGCAAGACGCAATGTGGAATCGAGAACCACGACCGCGGCCACCAAGACCTCCATGTCAATCGACCGCGCGACGCGTGAGGAAGGGCCGAAGCGCCGGGGCGAACATGTATTCGAGCGCGCCTGCAAACAGGATGACCAGCCCCTGAATGATCACCACCATGTCGCGTGTGATCGCGGGGATCTCGAAGGCCAGTTCCGCCCCACCCTGGTACAGCGCACCAAACAGGACTGCTGAAGGCACGATCCCCGCAGGATGGCACCGTCCCATGAGGGCTACCGCGATGCCGACGAAACCGAACCCGCCGGTGAATTCGAGCACGAGCCGATGCTGCACACCCATCAGCTCGTTCAGGCTCATGCATCCCGCCAAGGCTCCCGAGAGCATCATCGCCACCAGCACCTGCGCACCGGGCGATATCCCGCCGAAGACCGCTGCTGCCGGATTGGCGCCAACCACCCGCGTGCGGTAACCGGCTCGGGTATGCCAGACAAACAGCCACGCCCCGGCACAGCAGAGGAGCGCCAGAACGAGCGACACGTTGAGCGGTGAAGACGGGAGTTCCAATCCAAGAGCGGCAGCTACCTCATGCATGTAAGGGAGGCGGGCGTGTTCGGCAAAGGCACGGGTCTCCGGCTGCATCGAACCTGCCGGAGACATGACGTCGACCAGCAGGTACACCATGATCGACGTTGCAATGAAGTTGAACATGATGGTGGTGATGACAATGTGGCTGCCGCGCCCGGCCTGAAGAACGGCCGGCACAAATGCCCAGGCCGCCCCGAACAGCGCGGCAGCCGCGATCGCAACCGGCACCAGCAGGAGAAATGGGAGGAAATCCAGGTACAGGCAGACCAGGGCCACACCCAGTCCGCCGATCAGTGCCTGCCCTTCTCCACCGATGTTGAACAGACCGCACTGAAACGCCACGGCCACCGCCAAGCCGGTAAAGACGAAACTGGTGGCGTAGAACAGGGTGTAGCTGACCGCATCGGCAGACCCGAAGGCGCCCCCCACCAATACCTGCACCGCCTGCCACGGATCCTCTCCGGCGAGCAGCACAATCAGGCCGCAGGCGGCGAACGCGGCCAGCAGGTTGAGCCCGGGCAGCAGCCCAAGCACCGACCAGCGGGGAAGGCCCGAGACGGGATCGGGTGCCGTGACGCTCATTGAGCGTGATCCGGGACGTCCGACTCGCGCACTCCGCCCATCAGCAGTCCGAGGTCCCGTTCAGCCGCCCGTCCTGCCGGAACTTCACCCATGATGCGGCCGCCTGCCATGACCATGACCCGATTTGACAGGTCCAGGATCTCGTCCAGATTCGCGGATACCAGCAGTATCGCCTTGCCGGCGTCGCGCAGGCTTCGAATGCGGTCATGGATGAACACGACGCCACCGAGATCGACCCCGCGCGTGGGCTGGCCGACAAGCAGCACCTTGGAGGCGCGCTCTACCTCCCTGGCCAGCATCAACTTCTGCTGGTTGCCACCCGAGAGTTCGGCCGTCAGTTGCTGGGGGTTCGCCGGTCGGACGTCGAACGCCTTCATCCGGCTCTGGGTGTCGCCGGAAACGGCCGGCCAATCCAGCATCAGTCCACGACCGTAGCGGCGATCGTGGTGGTAGCCGAGGATGGCCGATTCGCAGGCCCGGAAGGGCATGACCAGTCCGGTGCGCTGGCGGTCCTCGGGGACGTGGGCTACGCCTCGGCGGCGGCGGTCGCGACTGTTGGAGACTGTCGGTTCCCCGTCCACCAGGATCCGTCCCGTGGCGACGGGCCTGAGCCCAGCCAACGCTTCCAAGAGTTCGCTCTGCCCGTTGCCCGCGACGCCGGCGATTCCCACTATCTCACCCGCGCGGACCGAGAACGACACATCGTGCACGCGCACAACGCCAGATGAATCCCGTACGGTCACCCGATCAACATCCAAGAGAGAACGGCCCGGCTCGACCGGACCCCGCCTGATTGCCGGGCGAACTTGCCTCCCAACCATCAGTTCCGCGATCTCGGAAACCGTGGTGTCGGCAGTGCGTCGATGAGCCACGACCGCGCCGTTTCGCATGACCGATACGTGGTCGGTGGCCGCCACGATCTCCGCCAACTTGTGGGTGATGAGGATGATGGTCTTGCCCCGACCAGCCAGCGTACGGAGGATGCGGAACAGCCTTTCCACTTCCCGCGGGGAAAGCACGCTGGTGGGTTCGTCCAGGATCAGAATGTCAGCCCCCCGGTACAGGGCCTTCAGGATTTCGACCCGCTGCTGCTGTCCGACCGGCAGCTCACCGACGGGCACATCCGTGGGCACCTTCAGGCCAAATTCGCGCTCCAGTTCCGCCAGCGCTCGCCTCGCCCGCCGGCCGGCCGGACCCAGCAGCGGGCTGCCCTCCGCTCCCAGCATCACGTTCTCGACTGCCGTAAACGGTTCCACCAGCATGAAGTGCTGGTGAATCATGCCGATTCCAGCCGCTATGGCGTCGCCGCTGTGCCTGAAGTCGAGGGGCTTGCCGGCAATCAGGATCTTGCCTCGATCGGCGCGATAGAATCCGTACAGGATGTTCATCAGCGTGGTCTTGCCGGCGCCGTTCTCTCCAACGATGCCGTGGACAGTCCCGGGCGGCACCGACAGGTGCACCCGCCGGTTGGCATGAATTTGGCCGAACCACTTGTCGACGGCACACAGCTCTACGGCTGGTGCACCGTTCGCCGCGGTCACCATCCCATCGATGGCCGGAAGCGCCCTTCGGCTAGTCCACTGGACAGCGTCCGTCCGCGACGTAGTCGTGGACGCGGATGTTCCCGCGCTTGATGTCCGCTACCGCGCGGTCTGCGGCGGCTTTCATCCCGGGGGAGACAAGCGTTTCGTTGAATTCATCCAGCGCCCAGCCGACCCCGCCTTCCTTCAGACCCAGTTCGCGCACGCCGGCCGTCCACGTGCCCTGACGGGCGCTGTCAAATACCTCGTAGGCTGCCACGTCGACCCGTTTCAGCATTGACGTCAAGACACTTCCGGGATGGAGATGATTCTGGTTCGAATCGACCCCGATCCCCAACATGTCCGCGTCTGCCGCCGCCTGGAGTACTCCAAGACCCGTGGTACCCGCAGCATGAAAGATGACGTCAGCGCCTCGGTCGAACTGCGACCTAGCGAGTTCCGCCCCCTTCACGGGGTCGTTCCAGGCCGCGCCGGTAGTGCCCACCATGTTCTGGAAGATCTCGACGTCGGGGCTCGCGTGCCGCGCTCCCAGCACATAGCCGCAGGCAAACCTCCGGATCAACGGTACGTCCATGCCGCCGACAAACCCCAGCTTTCCGGTGCGGCTAGCCATTGCGGCCAGCACTCCCACAACGAATGCGCCCTCGTGTTCCCTGAACACGATCGATCGCACATTTGGCCGGTGAACTTCCGAGTCGATGATGGCGAAGCGGGTCTCGGGAAATTCGGCGGCAATTCTCTCCAATGCCGACGCGTACTGGAAACCCACGGCGAGGATCGGGTCGTAGCCGCGGCGGGCGAACGTACGCAGCGCCTGAACCCGCTGGGAATCCGTTTGAACTTCGAAGTCCCGAAACTCGATTCCCGTATCGGCGGCGAACCGCTTGGCACCGTTCCAGACGCCTTCGTTGAACGACTTGTCGAATTTGCCACCGAGGTCGTAGACGACACCGGGCCTGATGTCCGCGGCGTGGGCCGAGCACCCTACCAGTATCAGGATGATCGCCGCCAAGTTTTGATACTTCACACGAGGCCTCCGTCAACCTCTCGCAATATGCGGGCTCCGGCCGTGGATATTACATTCGGAGAAGTCGTGTTCCCTGACAGCATTATGACGATGCCGCCGCAAACGCATACGGTTGGACCGGACAGGCATGCCGATGGTTATCTTGCCAAGGGCACCGGCGCAAACAGACCCGTGACGCTGTCGTCACCCCACCGGGCCGCCGGAGTTCAAGGTGACTCGGTCGGTAAATCGCCGACTCAACTTCTCGGCGTTGCCAGCGGCCGTCATGGACCGCCTTCATCGTCCGTACCGACACCCGTACGAGATCGCGAGTACGCGGCCCGACCGCCGCAACTGACCTCGTGCCCACGTCCCTCCCGAGGCCGTCCGCGACCGTCAGACCTGAGCCACCGACATCCGCAATACGCCCCAACCATAAACCCGGCTCACCCTGTCGCTCATCACGGTCCAGCAGACGTGATGCAACGATCTGTTCGCGGCCACAGGGTTCCAAGTAACATACTGAATCATTAATCCTACGGAGGCTGGCGTCCGTATCACTGAGACCATCGCCAATGGCCTTCCGCGACTGCCGTCACGGCCAGGAACATGTCTCATCTGATGCGCTGCGCGGTCCTATGGCGAGAACCGATCCTCGCGCGGGCACTGCACCGGCGGGTACCTGCGCGAGATGGCGCCGGTCGCCATTGTTGTCACGGAAAGACTCGGATGTTTGCTTCCGCCGACCGGCACCGGAAGACAGGATGGCGGGCTGGGCAATCGAGGAATACACAGGGTGCGGGAACGAGTCCTCTCGCCTGGACGGCAGGAACCTTGGCTCGTTCATTGGCGCCGGCGTCGCTATCGTTCGTCACGCCACGGCACCGCCGTGATCCGCACCGCGGAGGCGGCGGCAATTCCGATGAAGCGGGATCGAATTGACCTCTTGAAGCCGCCTTCAGCCAGACCCCTTGAAACCGTGCACAGTTCGCAATTCCGAACCAATAAAGTATCGCTACTGCCAACTTGTGGATGGCAAGGTACGTACGGCGTGGCACACTTGATTCTTTGACAATCCGGAAATACATACTAAATTGCGCGAAATGCAAATAAATTTATTTTCATTCCGGTCTTTCACGACTCGAACTTATGGGACTGTACCGTCCCCACTTGCCGGGTCCTCGAGCAATGTTCATGCGGCATCCATCGCAATTCAGGGGAACAAAGCCGCACCGGTCAAGAGTCGGCCCAGTGGTCGCTCGGGCTCCACAGAAGCCGACGACCGCCTGAGAGGTAGACCTCGGCTTCGTCGACGGTTGTCGGTTTGGCGCGGTCGCCAGCCCTCGAACCAAGGCGGTCTGGAGAAACCAACATGATTCAGGAACACCTGACCATCCGCGGCTTTCGGACGACGATGCGGCGTATCGTTTCGGCGGTCGTGGGTGAGCTTCGGCAGATCGCACAAGAAGATGGCTATACTAGGGAGTGGCGGCCCGCACGCGACCGCAGGATTGAAATGCTCAACGCCTACCAGCAAGGCGCGTCTCTCCGGGCCGTAGGCGAACAGTTCGGGGTGTCGGGGTCACGCGTGCAGCAGATCCTGAAGTCGATGCCTGACTACCAAGCTGCCAGAGACGCCGCGAGATCCCATCGCAGGGGAACGTCGGCGGGAACGCGGCCGGCACAGCTCCAGTCGCCGCAGAGGACCTCGAATTCACGCGACGTGCGGCGATCGTGGAAAGCAGCGTCTGATGGCGAGGACGTCTTCGAGCGCCTCTATCAGATGCGCGCTGCCGGTAAGAAATGGAAGGATCTCGCGGAAGCAGTCGGTCGACCACCGGATCGGAGCAATGCGCACTCCACCATGCTGCACATGAAGCGGCAGGCAAAGGCAAAGGGCCGTCCGTGGCCGATCAAGCAGGCCCATGGTTCCGTGCAGCCGTCGCGCGCGCCCGGCATGCCCCCCGAGGTCGATTCAGCGGGATAAGCCGGACAGGCCGGCAATTGGCGCAACACAGGACGGCATCCGCGGCTCCAGTAGTTCGAGGCGCGTCCCCGCCCCAGAGCAGTTGCGACGAACCCGGGCATCTGCCAGTACATGACCCGCCCTGACAAGTAACTGGGAGAGAGACCGTCGTGCGTGGACTGTATTTCCTCGGGAACCGCGAACTGGACTTGCGCGAAATTCCCGACCCTACTCCCGGCCCTGGCGAGGTCGTGCTCAAGATCAAAGCGTCGGGAATGTGCGGCAGTGATCTCAAGTTCTATCGGCCGCCACCAGGGGAAGCGCAACGTGCACTCGGTCTAGGGGACGATGTGCCGCCAATCATTGGCGGCCACGAACCCTGCGGCGTGGTTGCTGAGCGGGGGGCCGGGGTAACGCCGGAAGCCGCACCGATCGATGCACGGGTCATGAATCACCACTATGCCGGGTGCGGCCTGTGCGACTCCTGCCGGGTTGGCTGGACGCAGATGTGTGAAACCGGGCCCGTGAAGGTCTACGGCGTGACGGCCGACGGTGCACACGCCGACTACATCGTGGTACCGGCCATCAGCCTCGTTCCATTGCCTGAAGCACTCAGCTTTGCCGAGGGTTCTGCGATCGCCTGCGGTACCGGAACCGCCTACGGCGCGCTGTGCCGCCTGCCCCGACTTGGGGGCTCGACCCTTGCGGTATTCGGCCTCGGACCGGTCGGTCTCAGCGCCGCACTGCTCGGCGAAGCCATGGGCGCGCGGGTCATCGCCGTCGAAGTGGAGTCGGAACGGCTGGCGCTCGCCACTGAGTTCGGCGCTGACGCGACTGTCGACGCCGCTTCCACTGACCCGGTCGAGGCCCTGATGGACCTTACCCACGGCCGAGGGGTGGACTTGGCCATCGATTGCAGCGCTTCCTCCGCGGCTCGCTCGGCGGCAGTGCGTTCGACGGGGCGATGGGGCACCGTATGTTTTGTCGGTGAAGGTGGCGACGTCACGATCGACGTCAGCCGCGACATGCTCCGCAAGCAACTCACCATCATTGGCTCCTGGACGTTCAACCCGACCGGACAGGCCGAGTGCGCCCGCTTCATCGCTGACCGCAAGATTCCGTTGGAGAAGATTTTCACCCATCGGTACACGCTTGATGAAGCCGTGGATGCCTATCGCTTGTTCGATACGCAGACCACGGGCAAAGGCGTGTTCCTGTTCGACTGAGCCCGCAACGCCGACGGCCCCGCCGTCGCTCCCCGCGGCGGCAGGCGTTCAGTGGATTTCCCTCGCGTCGGCCATGGCGCGCCGGAGCTGCGCGATATCGAATTCGGGCTGGCGTGCGCACGCCAGAATCACGGCCTCGCGCCGAGTCAACAGGTCGACGGCCGCTGGGAGCTCCTTCACTGCCTCCGGTGGAATGACGACGGCCCCATGACGGTCGGCATGAATGATGGCGTCATGCTCGACCCTCATTCCGTACACTTCGACAGGGCAGCCGGTCTCCACGACGTGTACATGTGCATGGCTGGGACCCACCATGCCGGCCAGTAACTGAAAGCCGGGAGCGCAGGCATCCAGGTCACGGATGGATCCGTTCGTGACGACTCCCTGTACCCCGAGGCCCTTGTGCACAGCCGTGTTCACCTCGCCCCAGAAGGCACCAAACCCGGGATTGGGGTCGATATCTTGAATCACCGCAACCGCCGGCCGCACGCCATCCGCAACGTACTCGTAGTACGCGATCCTGCCGCGTTGCTGCTGTTCAGCCGGCGCCTCGGACGGGACGCTACAACGGATCGTGGCCGTGCGCGCCCAGCCGACGATTGGCTTGAGGTCGGGATCCGCACAAACCATGGGGCGAACGGTGAAGCCGGTCGCCCGCCGGTCCGGTACCACCATCTCAAGCGCGTTGCAAATTGTGGGTGTGTCCCAAGCCGCAAGGTGCTCAAGATCCCGGGCAGTCACGTGTGTCATGAGAATCCCTCAAGTAGTTGGCGCTACCGGCGTGCCGCCTCGTGCCCTCCTGAGCATTGCTCCTGGCGTCAGGCATGCGACACGCGGAACGTGCGGCTGCGACAGGGTAACCGAGTCATCGTGCACCCCGTAGCACCTGCCTGACCGAAACTGCACGACCGCCTGCCGACCGGCGAACACCGTCTGCGTGGCGGCTGGCGCGGCACCAGCTTCCCGGTATCCGTAATGGCGGCGAACGCAGCGCCGCCTGCCGCAGCGTCGAATTGACAGCCCTTCTAGTATCATCGTTTCCGCAAGAACCTCCGAGGGAGACCATGGCCGCCCAGCATCGAGGAGCGCTACAGAACTCTTTCCTGAATCGGCTCCGGAAGTCGCGTACGCAAACGACGGTTCACCTCATGAACGGTGTACGTCTTCGCGGAACCGTTACGGCATTTGACGAATTCTGCATCTGGCTTTCAACGTCGGGTAACCAGCAGCTGGTATTCAAGCACGCGATCTCCACGATTGTTCCGAGCAAGCCGATCAGCCTCGGAGAACCGGGCGAGCCGGAGGCGCGCGGGCCCGAGCCGGCATCAACGGACGAGTGACTTCAGCACCGGTGGCCGAGGTTCCGGTTTGGGTTGTTCACCCGGTTGTCAGGGGAAACGACCCGCAGCTGCGTACACAGGCCAACCGGCTCGCTGAAGCCTGTTCACTGGCCGATTCCATTGGTCTTCGGGTCAAGCGTGCAGAGCAGTTCAGAGTCCGGCAGCCTCGGCCCGCCACACTGCTCGGACCCGGCGTCCTGGAATCCCTCCGGGCGGACATCGCTGGTGCCGCGGAAGCGCCACACCTGATCCTGTTCAATGTCGATCTGACGCCGGTCCAGCAGCGCAACCTGGAAGATCTGCTGCAAACGAAGGTCCTGGACCGTACCTCGCTCATCCTCGAAATCTTCGGTGCCCGTGCAGCCACCCGAGAGGGGCGTCTGCAGGTGGAACTCGCACATCTGGAATGGCAGCGGAGCCGGCTGGTCCGATCCTGGACTCACTTGGAGCGCCAGCGCGGCGGTTTCGGGTTTCTCGGCGGTCCGGGCGAATCGCAGATCGAGCTCGATCGTCGACTGATCACTGAACGCGTCATCCGGATCCGGAAAGAGCTTGAAGACGTGCGGCGACGACGGGGCCTTCACCGACAGCGTCGCGACCACCCGACCGTAGCGTTGGTCGGCTACGCCAACGCCGGTAAGTCCACGCTGTTCAGTCGCCTCACCGGACAATCCACCGACGCCCGGAACCTGCCGTTCACCACGCTGGATCCGCTGATGCGGGCACGGGCGCTTCCTTCCGGCCGCACCGTGGTCTTTTCCGATACCGTGGGCTTCGTCTCCGATCTTCCGACCCTGCTGATTGCGGCGTTTCGTGCCACCCTCGAAGAGGCGGTGCATGCCGACCTCCTGGTTCACGTCCGCGACATCACCCACCCGGAAACGGCGGCGCAGCGGCGCGACGTCATCAGCGTGCTGTCCACGCTGGGAGCACTTGCCGATGGCGCCGACCCGCAACTTGAAGTTCTGAACAAGATCGACCAGATGGCCGACGACGACATACAGCTGCTGCAAGCGCAGCTGCCGGCCGCGATTCCTGCATCAGGCCTGCTCGGTTCCGGTGTCACGGAGCTGCTGGAGGCCGTCGACCGCTGTCTTGGTCAAACCCGAAGCGAGTTCGATGTCGAACTCTCGCTGGCTGACACTTCCACACTTGCATGGCTGTACAGGCGAGGCGCAGTGGTACGTCAGCACGCTGATGCCACCTCTCTTCACGTGCGAGTGGCGCTGGACCCGGCCGACCGAGGACGTCTCAACGCACGGTTGGCAAAGGCGTCGCCGACCGATCCGTCCAGGTTGCAAACCTGAAATCCGGCCCGTCACCCGCTCACGCGGTTCGGGGGCACCAAACCTCTTTCCCCAAGCCCCTTGACATCGGGGGTTCGCATCCCCACTTCTACCCCTAACGGATTTTTTGGCACTCTCAGTGTTAGAGTGCCAATCCCGTTTTATGGGCGCCTCACGGACGCGCCGTACGCCCAGCACCCCTTTCCAATCAGAGAGGCATGGAAGCATGAAATTCAGGCCGTTGCATGACCGCGTCATGGTCCAGCGCGAAGACGACGACGAGCGCTCGCCAGGCGGCATCATCATTCCGGACACCGCGAAGGAGAAGCCCATGAAGGGCAGGGTCATCGCGACTGGTTCGGGCATCCGGAGCGAAGATGGCAAGATCACGCCCCTGGATGTGCAAGAGGGCGACACCGTCCTGATCGGCAAGTGGTCGGGCACTGAAGTCAAGATGGATGGCGAGGAATACGTCATCGTCAAAGAGTCCGACATCATGGGAGTCCTGGCCTAGGCCCGGTCCCGTCATTCCGCAGAGAAGGAACTCACACACATGCCTGCCAAAGAAGTTAAGTTCTCGGGGGACGCCCGCGAACGCATGCTCCGGGGCGTTGACGTCCTGGCCAACGCGGTCAAGGTCACCCTGGGACCCAAGGGCCGCAATGTCGTGCTCGACAAGTCGTTCGGCGCTCCCCGCACGACCAAGGACGGCGTGACCGTCGCAAAAGAAATCGAGCTTTCGGACAAGTTCGAGAACATGGGCGCCCAGATGGTGCGCGAGGTGGCCAGCAAGACCAATGACGTCGCTGGCGACGGAACGACCACCGCCACCGTGCTGGCGCAGTCGATCGTCCGCGAGGGCACGAAAGCCGTCGCCGCGGGAATGAATCCCATGGACGTCCGGCGCGGCATCGAGATGGCGACCAACGCCGTCGTTACCGAACTCAACAAGATGAGTCGAAAGGTCCAGGGCCACGACGAAGTCGCGCAGGTCGGGACCGTCTCCGCGAACGGTGAACGCGAAGTCGGCGACCTCATCGCGCGGGCGATGGAGCGGGTCGGCAAGGAAGGCGTCATTACCGTCGAGGAAGCCAAGTCGCTTGAAACGGAACTCGATGTGGTCGAAGGCATGCAGTTCGACCGAGGCTACCTCTCCCCGTACTTCATTACGAACGCCGAAAAGATGACGGCCGAGTTCGAGGACCCGTACCTCCTCATCCACGAACAAAAGCTGTCGTCGCTGCAGCCGATTCTTCCCGTCCTGGAGAAGGTCGTGCAGTCCGGCAAACCGCTGATCATCATCGCCGAGGACATCGAAGGCGAGGCCCTGGCCACGCTTGTTGTCAACCGCCTGCGTGGCGGCCTCAAGGTCGCCGCGATCAAGGCGCCCGGGTTCGGTGACCGCCGCAAGGCCATGCTGGTCGACATCGCCACCCTGACGGACGGTCAGGTCATCAGTGAGGAACTGGGAGTCAAGCTGGAGAACGTTGATCTCCGGATGCTTGGCCGCGCGAAGCGTGTGCTCGTCACGAAGGAGGAGACCACCGTCGTGGAGGGTGCCGGCAAAACAAAGGACATCCAGGGACGCTGCAACCAGATCCGCGCGCAGATCGAAGAATCCACCTCGGACTATGACCGCGAGAAGCTGCAGGAGCGGCTCGCCAAGCTGGCCGGCGGTGTCGCCGTCGTGCGGGTCGGTGGCGCGACCGAGGTCGAGGTCAAGGAGCGCAAGGACCGCGTCGACGACGCCATGAACGCCACGCGTGCAGCCGTCGAGGAAGGCATCGTTGCCGGTGGCGGCGTTGCATTCCTCTACGCTGCGCGACGGAGCCTGAAGAAGTGCAAGCCAGGCAATGACGACCAGCGCGTTGGTATCGACATCGTCCGCAAGGCCATGGAGACCCCGCTGCGCCAGATCGCCTCGAATGCTGGCTACGACGGTTCGATCGTGATCGGCAAGGTGCTGGAATCCAAGGACGAAGGCTTCGGGTTCGATGCCCAGGAGGGCGAGTACGGTGACCTGTTCAAGGCGGGCGTGATCGATCCGGTCAAGATGGTGCGGACGGCGCTCCAGGACGCTGCATCCGTGGCCGGCCTGCTCATCACCACCGAGGCAATGGTTGCCGAGAAGCCCGAGAAGCCCAAGAACGGTGCTGCTCCCGGCGGCGGAATGCCCGACATGGGCGGGATGGACTTCTAACGAAGCCCACCCGGCTTTTGACATTGAAGGGGGGCCGTGCCCGGCACGGCCCCCCTTTTTTCTTCGGCAATCTGTTCCGGTTTGCCTGACCGTCCGCGTGTTCGCGAATTCGATTCGCGGATTGTTGCCGAACGGGGCTGTCGGTGGTCGACCTCTCGCCCCCGGGCCGGCGGCGCCGACCCCCCGGTCTCTCTACTCGTCCTGCGGCTTGCGACGCCCTGCCGGCCGCTGCGCGACCAGCCGGGTTGCATGCGGCCGTCGCCCGATCCCCGCGACCGCCCGCATCGTTCGTCAATCAATGTATATAGGCCGTTCGGGACACGATGGGCCGGTACGGCCGCAACCAGCCGAGTATCCATCGGCTGCCGCGTCAATGTCCCGTCGCGCCGTCTGCGCATGACCACCGTCTAACATCTGGAGAAGCCGAGGCAATGGCCAACCCGCAACGCACTGCATTCCTAGGTCTTGGAGTCATGGGCTATCCCATGGCCGGCCATCTCGCAGCAGCCGGCCACGACGTCGTGGTCTACAACCGAACCCGGACACGGGCCGACGCCTGGACCAGCCAGCATGGCGGCGAATCGCGAGCGACACCCGCTGCGGCGGTCGAAGGCGCCGAGACTGTCTTCGTATGCGTCGGCAACGACCATGACTTGCGGAGCGTCGTCACCGGAGAGACAGGGGCGCTGGCTGGCATGAAGGCGGGCTCCATTCTGGTCGATCACACGACAGCGTCCGCGGGAATCGCCCGGGAGCTCGCGGCCGCCAGTGCCGACGGCGGCGTAGGATTTCTCGACGCCCCGGTCTCCGGCGGTCAGGCAGGAGCAGAAAACGGCCAACTCACCGTCATGGTCGGTGGCGAGTCCGGCACGTTCGAGCGTGCCCGCGGGCTGATCGACTGCTACGCCCGCGCCACCACGCTGATGGGGCCGGCCGGCGCCGGCCAGCTCACGAAAATGGTCAACCAAATCTGCATAGCCGGCTTGCTTCAAGGCCTGTCCGAAGCCATGAATTTCGCGAGCCGCGCCGGCCTCGACGGCGAGCAGGTCATCGACGTGATTTCGAAGGGAGCTGCGCAGTCTTGGCAGATGGAAAACCGCGCCGGCACGATGCTCGAGGGGAAATTTGATTTCGGCTTTGCTGTGCAGTGGATGCGGAAGGATCTCGCGATCTGTCTGGAGGAGGCGAAGCGCAACAACGCTCGGCTCCCGGTGACTGCGCTGATCGACCAGCTCTACGCGCAAGTGGAGGCACGCGGCGGGAAACGGTGGGACACGTCCAGCCTTATCCACCTGCTACAGAACGACTAGCGTTGTTGCCGGACGGCGGGGCCTGGCATTCCGGGCTCCGTCCGTGCCTACGGCTCCCCCGATGCGAGCTCAACCCATCCAGGCGGCGCTACCGGCTGTGCCAGACGCTGGCGCGCTGGTCGGGGGTGGCTTCCTGCAATCCCTTCCCTTCGTGCTGCAGCGTTCGCTCCAGCCGGCTCACACGCTGCTGAAACCGCGCGTTGGCATCATCGAGGGCGGCCTCCGGATCCACTCCGCTCATCCGCGACAGCCGCACCAGCGCAAACAAGGCATCCCCGAGCGTACGGCGGGCGTCGGCGTCGCCCGGCGCTACCGAACGCAGCTGCTCCAGCGGCTGGTAACTCTCGGCTGCAGGCTTGGCATCGGGTCCTGCCGTGTCGCCAGCCGCCCGGTCCAAGGCATCCTGTAGTTTCCGCGCCCGTACCAGCGCCGGGCCTGACCGCAGCACCCCTTCCAGCACGCTCTTTCCGCCGTGGCTCGGCGCCGTCTCCGCCGCCTTGATGCGCTCCCAGTTGCGCACCACCGCCTCCGAATCAGCAGCTGCCGCCTCCGCAAACACGTGCGGATGCCGGCGCACCAGCTTGTCGCTCAGCGCTTCGATTACCTCGGCCATGGCGAAAGCGCCGGCCTCCTCCGCCATCCGCGCATGGTAGATGACCTGCAGCAACAGGTCGCCGAGTTCGTCGCACAGCGCCTCCATGTCGCCCGCCCTGATGGCGTCGATAACCTCGTAGACCTCCTCAATCGTGTACGGAACGATCGTCTCGAACGTTTGTGCCCGGGTCCAGGGGCAGCCCCGCGCCGGGTCCCTCAGTTCCGCCATCAGCCCCAGCAAGCGTTGAAACGCGGGACCGACCTTGCTAGTGGCAGTTTCTGGAGTCCGGGTAAGAGAATCCTCGCGCGTTCGACGGTGATCGGGCATGGAACACTCCGGCAAGAGCCTGCGATGCCTGCGCTCGACAGGCGGTGCAAGCGCTCCAGTTTAGTTTCGGAAATACGGGAGCGAGCCCTTGCAACTGCGTGAGTTCCGAGCCCTCAGCTTCGACTGCTATGGCACTCTAATCGATTGGGAAACCGGGATCTGGGACGCTCTCAGCCCCCTGCGACGGGCCGGCTTGTCCGACCGATCAGCTGCTCTTGCAGCCTTCGCAAGACACGAAAGCGCTGTCCAGAAGGCGGAACCAGGGGCCAGTTATCCGGACGTGCTTGCCCGAGTGCACCAGCGCCTGTCGGAAGAGTTCGATTTTCCTCCCGACCCGGAACTCGATGTCCGGTTCGGCGGATCGGTTCAGGATTGGCCAGCGTTTCCCGATTCGGGGGCTGCGCTTCAATACCTCGGCCAGCACTTCCGGTTGATCATTCTTTCCAACGTGAGCAGGGCTGCTTTCACATCGAGCGAGCGCCGTCTCGTAGCCCGTTTCGACGCTGTCTACACGGCCGAGGACATCAAGAGTTACAAACCCGATCCGCGAAACTTCCGCTATCTGATCGAGCACTGCGAACAAGACTTCGGAATCGACAAGGGAGAACTCCTGCACGTGGCGCAAAGTCTGTACCACGATCACGTGCCGGCACGCGCCGCCGGGCTCGCCACCGCTTGGATCGACCGCCAGCAAGGACGGCCCGGCGCGACCAGGCCGGTGACCGACCGCCCCGACGTCAGCTTCGTCTTTCCTGATCTGGCTGCGCTCGCCGCGTCCCACCGGGCGGAACACGATTCTGCCTAGGGACGCCGCCACAAGATGATGACACGGTGGTCGGGGCCCGCCTGCGGATGCGGGCCGCTGAACTTCAAAACCCCGTTCTCCCAAACGATGTCGCGTTCAAGAGTGGAACCTATCAGCCTTGGATCGTGCGATAGATGGATCGTATGGTGCACCGTGGAACCAGAAAGGGTCCACGAACCTTGATAGGCAAAGAACCCGGCCCACGCCCGCGCCGCCGCCGCATCCGGCACCGGATTCTCCGGAAGCGACAGGTCGGAGCCGGCCAGCATCGCTATTACGGTGCGGTCGGCCCCGTAGTAGATCAAGCCCCGGGGGTTCTCTCCGAGGAGCGGAGTCCGCTCGCCATCCGGCGCTTCCAAATAGGTGTCTACCAAGTCCCAACGGCCCAGCAGGTCACGCTCAACGACGGCCATGAACCTCCCCAAAACCCGCGAAATCTGCTATAATCGATACGATTTCGCAACAGGGCACAACATCCTCCTGGCTGACCTACTCTGGCGCCCATATTGATGGTCTACGCGGCAGTGACGAATCGGAGTTGCATATGGGGCAGTCACTGAAACTCGACATTCCGGTCCAAATCAGCGCGCTCAGTGATGTGACCACCAAGGTTGAAGAGTTTTGTGACGCGGCCGATATTCCGATGGCAAGCGCCTTCAAGGTCAATCTCGTGATTCAGGAACTGGTCACCAACAGTTTGAATCACGGAGATTTTGGTGACCGGAAGCCGGAAATATCGCTATCAATCAATTGTGACGGCAGGCAGGTCGAGATGCTGTTCGAAGACAATGCTGCCCCGTTCGACCCCTTCACCGAAACGCCAGCACCTGATCTCAACTCAGATGTCAGTGAACGTTCGATCGGCGGTCTCGGAATCCACCTGATCCGGACGTTTTCGGATCAGTCCAGCCACGAGCACGTCGATGGCAAGAACCGGATTCGGCTGATCAGCCCGGTTGAATAGCTGATCCCGGAGCCCCCGTGCCTTTTTTCGCGGCGGCCAGATCCGGAAAGTTTCTCGTGTTTTCCCTGTCTGGTCGTATCGAAGGTGTGCGTGTGTCGGAATTCGCGGAACAACTCATGCGGCAAATCGATAGCGGAGAAAACCACATCGTCCTGGACTGTTCCGCGGTTTCCCGCCTTGCATCGCCAGCCAGAAGAGTGCTCCTCGCGGTGGCCCGCCGGCTGGAATCTCGCGGCGGCCTGTTCCGGGTCGCCGGTTTGCAACCGGCACTGCGAGCGCCCGTCGCGGAACTTCGGGGGCCGGGCGGCCCCCTGTCCCTCTTCGCGAGTCTTCCCGAGGCGCTGACTTCCCCGTGACCCAGCCCTACGCGGATTTTCGACCGTTCGAGCACGCCAATCCCCGCGGTCGTTTCCCGGCTCTGCTCGTCTGCGATCACGCGGTGAACACGGTACCGGAAGAACTGAGCGACTTGGGTCTGGACGCCAGGGAGCTTGAGCGGCACATTGGCTGGGACCCCGGGGCCCGAGCCGTAACGTTGGAGCTGGCCGCACTCCTGGATGCACCCGCCTTGCTCGCCGGCTATTCCCGTCTCGTGATCGATCCGAACCGGTCGCCGCATTCAGAAACATCGATCCTTGAGAACAGTGACGGCACGATCATTCCAGGGAATATCGGGCTGGATGCAAATGCCCGCCACGATCGGATCACTGCCTGTTTCCGGCCCTACCACGATGCCATCGATACGACGCTCGACCGGCTGGGCCCGCGCTGCGCCGCGCTCCTGTGTATCCATACCTTCACCCCCGCCCTTGCCGGCGACGGTATCGCGCGTCCATGGCACGCATCGATTCTGTGGGGCGGTAATCAAGCACAGTTTGCCGACCGGATCCGCATCGGACTCGGGCAGGTCACTGGCCTCAAGATTGGCAACAACCAGCCGTACGCCCAAACACCGGAATTCGGATACACGGCCGAAGCCCATGGGGAAGTCCGGGGACTGCCGAACCTTCTGATCGAAATCCGCCAGGATCTCCTGGAAGACGCGAACGCCCCACAACAGTGGGCCAACCATCTGGCGGAGGTGCTCGTGGCGGAACTGGCGACGGTCTGAGCCTCGGCATCGAATCAGGACCCGCTGTTTCGTCCGCAACAGCCGCCGCCCCGATTGCGAGGCTGCGTGTCGCCACGCACGGGCAGTTCCCGATTGCGGTGCGAAACCCCGACGGGCGATGCTGCCCCGCTCCGGCCAAGTTGCCCAGACGGCGCGCTTCCGCGTTGCCCGACGTTGCTCGCAAGCCATATATTGTCGGCGGCAATTCAAGGAGAAGCCCTCTCATGCGCCTGCTTCCCGCCCTGTTAACCGCGCTGCTGGTTTGGCCCGCAGCTGCCGAGGAGTCCGGCGAGTCGGTGCTCGAAAAGATTCTCGGAAGTGCGGACGCACCGCATGAAATCATCGAGTACGCATCGCTTTCCTGCCCCCACTGCGCCGCCTTCCACAACGAATCGTTGCCTGACATCAAGGCCCGTTTCATCGACACGGGACAGGTGCGGCTCGTCTTCCGGGACTTCCCTCTGGATCAGCCGGCCCTGACCGGATCCATGCTTGCCCACTGCCAGCCCGACAAGCACTTCTTTCCCGTACTTGAGCAGTTATTTGCGCACCAGACGAAGTGGGCGTTCGCCGAGGCCCCGAAAGACGTGCTGAAGGAAATATTTCTTCAGTTTGGAATCAGCGCGGACGATGTGGATGCGTGTTTCGCCGATACCGAAGCGAATCGCGCGCGCCTCAATCGCATCCTCAATACCCGCATGGACGGCCAAAACCGGATGCAAGTGGATTCCACGCCGACATTCTTCGTCAACGGGTCGAAGGTGGACGGGCGATTCGACGCCAATACGCTCGCGGAACTGATCGAATAGGGAGCAGTGGTTCAGGAAGCATTCGCTCCTGCGGAATGGACCGGGTTTCCGCCATGCGTCCAGCACCCGCGGCGATAGACTGATTCGCTGCTTGTCGCTATGCTGAGTTTCCGCTCGTGAGCGGTATCGAGACGGCAACGGCGCCCGCCATTCGAGGTCGATGTCCTCGGGTCGCCCGACGCATAGGCCGCAACGCTCGCCGGGTAGCCCGACATCCCGCTACAGCCAACCCGAAGGGGGCCTGTACCATGTTTCATCCCTCTCGCTTGCTATCGATATTGTTGTTGGCCCTGCTACCGGCAGCCATGGCTTCGGCCGGGAACGTCGTTGACCCGCTCGTCCACTACTCGACAGACTATGATGGTCGAGAACACCACCTGCGCATTACCGCCAGCTCAACCAGGGTTACCACACCCGACGAAACGTTCCGGGTGTCCACCCGCATGGTGCTCCAATACGACTGCCACGAAGTCGCGCCCCTGCATCCGGGAAGAGCCCTCCAGGCCGAGGCCTGGCACTTCCGCCTGCCGGCGGACGCAAAGGCCGCGGTCTCGGTGGAATCGCCTGCCAACTTCTTCGCCGATTTCTTCAATCTCGAGCCGCCGCCGTTCGTGGAAACGTCCGGTGTGTTGCGGGTCACCGATCTCGGTACGGGCGGATTCGTGGAGACGGCCGCCACGGTCATTCGTTCCGGCCACGGCTTTTCCACCGACACGGTCTACGAGACGCAGTTCGATTCCGGGGTGATCGCTCCGGAGAGGCTGCTCCGTGCGTTCGACGCCGGGCACTCCGTCGGGATCGAGCTGGAGTCGCCGGAATTCTCCTTGAGCGCGGTCTTCTCCCTGACCGCCGATCAAGCGGCTCCGCTGGCCACACTTGTGAACCGCTGTCCGCGGTAAGGCAACAGAGCTCGGCAACTTCCCGCGTCGGTTGGCGCTGGCCTCAGGCCGGCCGGCGCCGACTCGTCGACGCCTTAGCGGCACCGCCCATCCGAACTGACCGGCCGGAGGGGCCGCGGTCATGAACCAATCTCGCGCAGACGAAGCCGGGCGAATCGTTCACGATTGCTGGGCCGCCGGCTCGGTAGTCGCCGAACTGCCGGAGAACTGTCGGCCGGCGACGCTGGCGGCCGGCTACGAGGTGCAGCGGTCCTTCGTGCAACACTCCGGCGAGACCGTGGCGGGCTGGAAGATTGCGGCGACGAGTATCGCCGGCCAGCGCCATATCAATGTCGATGGACCGATCGCCGGGCGCCTGCTCAAGAGCCGCGTGCACCATAGCCCCGGCAGCGTGCAGCTCGGTCAGAACCGGATGAGCGTCGCCGAGGCGGAATTCGCATTCGTGCTCGGCAGAGCATTGCCGGCCCGCGGTGCGCCCTATACGGAAGCAGAGGTCTTCGCGGCGGTGGCAGATGTCCACCCGGCGATCGAGATCCCGGATTCCCGATATCGCGACTTCACACGGGCTGGCGGCCCCCAGCTCGCCGCGGACAACGCCTGCGCATGCCAGTTCATCCTGGGTCCCGCAGCTGCGGCGGACCTGCAGTCGATCGACTTTGTGGCCCATCCGGTACGTTTGGTCATCGACGGCGAGGAAGCCACCCGCGGAACCGGCGCCGACGCGCTCGGCGATCCGCGAACCGCCCTCGCCTGGATCGCCAACAACCACGCATTGCAAGGAGGTTCGCTGAAGGCCGGCGACATTGTCACGACGGGAGTCTGCGGGCAACCGAGCCCGATCAGACAGGGCAGCCGGGTCGTCGCGGATTTCGGCAGCCTGGGCACCGCGGTGACGGTCCTGCTCTGACCCGGCCGCCGACAGTGTAGATCCGGCACACCCGGCCTTCGGCCACGGCATCCGGGGCAGCCCGAGAATGCCATCGCCGGTCCTCCCGGGAATGCCCCATCCGCTGGAGCACGACACAGCAGCCGAATTGGCGAGCCAGGCTCACCGGTCAGGATGCGCCAGCAGCCCCAAAGC
The DNA here is from genome assembly GCA_028824295.1 of Rhodospirillales bacterium. Lineage (NCBI taxonomy): Bacteria > Pseudomonadati > Pseudomonadota > Alphaproteobacteria > Rhodospirillales > Rhodospirillales bacterium. The sequence continues at coordinate 22,905 of JAPPED010000022.1, forward strand.
GCCGCCGGAGCCCGGAGTACCTAGCCCGATTTCTGGTAGATCTCGCTCCCGCCCTTGCGGAACTCCTGGGCCTTCTCCTGCATGCCCCGCTCGGCATATTCACGAACCTCCCGCGTGATTTTCATCGAACAGAACTTCGGCCCGCACATCGAGCAAAAGTGCGCCACCTTGTGGGCTTCCTTCGGCAAGGTCTGGTCGTGGTACTGCTGCGCGGTTTCCGGGTCGAGAGACAGGTTGAACTGGTCCTCCCACCGGAAGTCGAACCGGGCTCGCGACAGTGCGTCGTCGCGCGCCCGCGCACCCGGATGCCCCTTCGCAAGATCGGCGGAATGCGCGGCCAGACGGTACGCAATGACGCCCTCCTTGACGTCGTTGCGATCCGGGAGCCCGAGATGCTCCTTAGGCGTCACGTAGCACAACATCGCCGTACCGAACCAGCCGATCATTGCCGCACCAATGGCGCTGGTGATGTGGTCGTAGCCGGGCGCAATGTCGGTCGCCAGCGGTCCCAACGTGTAGAACGGAGCCTCGCCGCATGTCTCCAGCTGCCGGTCCACGTTCACCTTGATCTTGTCCATCGGCACGTGGCCCGGTCCCTCGATCATCACCTGCACGTCGTGATCCCAGGCGATCTTCGTGAGCTCACCGAGGGTCTCCAGCTCGGCGAATTGCGCCCGGTCGTTGGCGTCCGCGATCGAGCCCGGACGGAGCCCGTCACCAAGGGAGAAGCTGACGTCATACGCAGCCAAAAGTTCGCAGATCTCGGGGAATTTTTCGTACAGGAAGCTCTCACGATGATGTGCAAGACACCATTTGGCCATGATGGACCCACCGCGGCTGACGATGCCGGTAACCCGCTCAGCAGTCAGCGGAATGTGGGCGAGCCGCACCCCCGCGTGGACCGTGAAATAGTCGACCCCCTGTTCGCACTGCTCTACCAGCGTGTCGCGGTACAGCTCCCAGGTCAGTTCCTCGGGGACTCCACCGACCTTCTCGAGGGCCTGATAGATCGGCACCGTCCCTACAGGTACCGGCGAATTGCGCAGGATCCAATCGCGGATGTTGTGAATGTTGCGGCCGGTCGAGAGGTCCATGATGGTGTCGGCGCCCCAGCGCGTCGCCCAGACCATCTTGTCCACTTCGTTGGCAACGGAAGAGGTCACGGCGGAATTCCCGATGTTGGCGTTCACCTTCACCAGGAAGTTTCGCCCGATCACCATGGGCTCGAGCTCGGGATGATTGATGTTGGCCGGAATGATCGCCCGGCCGCACGCCACTTCCGCGCGCACGAATTCCGGCGTTACCCGGTCGGGAACGTGAGCACCGAAGGATTCTCCGCCCCGCTCCCCGGCCCCGTTGTCCGCCGAGCGCCCTTGATTCTCGCGCTCGGCAATGAACTCCATCTCCGGCGTCACGATGCCTCGCCGTGCGTAGGCGAGCTGGGTCACCGCAGCGCCGGTCGCCCTTCGCGGACGCCGCGGTACCGGAAACGACGGAACCCGATTTGCCGCCGACGGATTGCCGTTGTCCACGTCCTGAAGGGGTCGGCCGGCCTCGACACGCGTGTCGCCGCGGGCCTCAACCCAAGCTTCTCGCCACCGAGGCAAACCGGCTTCAATGTCGATGTTGACGGCCGGGTCGGTGTATGGCCCTGACGTGTCATACACGCGCAATGGCGGTTCGCCGGCCGATGGATGCAGCGAGATGTCACGGTGTGGCACCCGCAGACCGCGGGCCGAATCCCCTGTGTACACCTTGCGCGACGCGGGCAACGGGCCGGTTGTCACCTGAATGGGAATGGGCGTGTCAGCGTCCATGTGGAGTCTCCTGGGCCCGGAGGCCACGTTCCGAAGGACGTGCTTCGGGATGCGGGGCCGAGAGGACCGGGGAGATCCGGGCGCGTCCCGATCCCTCCGCCGGCATCACCCGGTTCAGGTTCGAAGGGTCCCCGCCAGACGGATCTCAGCCCCGGAACTCGGTCCGGGCACCCCTTCGGAACGACGCAGGATGAAGTTTGCGCTGAACGGCGGCTGACGTCAAACCGTGGTGGCCGGAACCAATTGTCGAGGCGAGGCACGCGCCATCGTGCCACGCCGTTGCACGCTGCCGGCCCTACCGTAAACTCCGCTCCTCGACCCGGTCCCGGCATCCAGACGTTGCTTCGCTGCAGGATATCGTCTTTGCTGTCGGGGGCGGCGGTCCCGGCCGGCCCCCTGCAACCGCGTTCCAGGTAGCGTCCTGTGCTCCGAATCGCCTTGTCAGCAGTTGCGATTCTGTTGTTCGCGACGGCGCCGAATTCGCACGCCGTACCCACATCCCCGCTCCACATCCAGCCGTTCAGCCTGATCGGCTCCGCCTTTGTGAGCGGGTTCCGTGCCGGCGAAGCCGTCATGGCATTCGATATCAACGCTGACAGCTACTCGGTACGCTTCAACGCTGAATCGCAGGGATTGATCCGACTCCTGTTTCAGTGGGCTTTCGAGCTGGAGGTGCAGGGCACGCTGACGGCCGAACACGCCGCCGGTCTCCGACCGGCCGTGTACCAGTCCCGGCGCTACCATCGGGACGGACATGTCGAGCGTCATGTTCGCTTCCGGGCCGGTTTCGCCGAGACGGTCCTTCCGGAGGGTGCGGAGCCGTATCCACATCCGGTGCCGCCCGAGGAGCGACGCCAGGTACTCGATCCGGCAAGCGCCCTGTTGTCGGCTGGATTGGTACTGGCCCGCACCGGCCGCTGCGAACAGACCATCCGCGTATTCGACGGCAAGACGCGAAGCAATCTGGTCCTGACGGACCGGGGCGACGGACCGGCGGCCGGTTCTCCGGCTTCAGGGCGTCTGAGCGGTGACGCCAAGCGATGCGCATTTCGAAGCCACCGGGTCGCCGGGTACAGTGATCGGCACATGCGCAAGCCTCCCGTCGAAGGTGAGATCTGGTTTCGTGCCCACGTCGACGGCCTGATGGTGCCGGTCCGGCTGCAAACCCCTACTCGGATTGGGATGGCGATCTTCCACTTCGAACCACCTGCCAGCTAGTTTCAAAGGCTCACGTCGAAACCGTGACATCCGCCGGCGCTGCACTGTCAGACGGGCACGGATGACGGCGGTTCGCCTCCCATCGTTCCCAACACCGCCTGCCATCGCGAGGTTCCATGAAAGCAGTCCTCTGCCACGCCTTCGGTCCGATCGAGTCGCTGTCGGTCGGTGACATCGACCCGCCGGTCCCTGCGGCTGACGAGGTCCGCATCAAGGTCCATGCAGCTGGCGTCAATTTCCCGGACATCTTGATCGTCGAAGGCAAGTACCAATTTCGTCCGGAATTCCCCTTCGCGCCCGGCTCCGAATGTGCAGGCGAGGTGATTGAGGTCGGCCGGGATGTGACGGACCTGGCCCCGGGGGACCGGGTCATGGCCCCTGCCAGGCACGGGGCCTTTGCGGAGGAAGTCTGTGCGCCGGCCATCAAGGCGGTGAAGTTGCCGGACCAGCTGGACTACACGATTGCGGCGACGCTGCTCCTGACCTACGGAACTTCCGCCCATGCGCTCATTCAGCGCGCCGATCTTCAGGCCGGCGAGACGCTCCTGGTGCACGGCGCTGCGGGAGGGGTTGGCCTGGCCGCGGTCGAGATCGGCAAAGCGCTCGGGGCCACTGTCATCGCCACGGCAGGATCAGACGCGAAACTCGCCTTCGCGCGCGAGCACGGCGCCGACCACGGTATCAATTACACTGACGGCCCCTTCAAGGATCATGTGAAGGAACTGACCGGCGGCCAGGGTGCCGACGTCATCTACGACCCGGTCGGCGGTGCCGTCTTCGACCAGTCGCTCCGCTGCATCAACTGGAACGGGCGGCTTCTCGTCATCGGGTTCACCTCCGGAACGATTCCCTCCGCGCCAGCGAATCTTGCGCTGCTGAAGGGCTGTTCGATCGTCGGCGTGTTCTGGGGTGCATGGGTGGAGCGCGACCCGGCCGCGCATCGGGCGAACATGGCGCGCCTGCTCGCGTGGCAGGCGGAGGGTGTCATCCGTCCCCACGTGGAACTCAACGTCGGACTGGACGGCGTTCCCGATGCTCTGCAAGCCCTGCGTGATCGCACCATCAAGGGCAAGGCGGTGGTCACGGTCCGGCCTGGCTGACCGAGGCCGTTCGCACGGATTCTTTCCGGCGGCGCGCCAGACGCCGCGGCGGCGGCGGCGAGCCATCGCGCATGCCCCCGTTCTGCGTGTGCTCCGCGAACCCTCCGACCCTTCGGTGCCGATCGTGAAGCCGATCTGCGCCGCGCCCGAGCGGCGGGACGCCGACCGGAAGCCAGTGATCGCGCACGCTGCAGCCACTTGAAACCGGAGGTATCGCCCGCCGCGTTGCGGACGCCTCCACGGGGGCCATAATGCGGGCGAACGTACTGTCGTCCGGGAGGGCCGACCAATGTTGGAGCGTTTTCCCGTAAACGGCGATGCGTGGTCTGGGAACGTCTTGGTTACCGGGTCCGGCGGCTGCATCGGAGCCTGGACGATGGCGCTTCTGGTGCGCGCCGGCGTGGACGTCACGGCGCTCGATCTTGATCCCAAGCCGCGCCGGCCAGCACTGTTGATGTCGGACGACGAGCTCGCCCGGATTAACTGGGTGGTCGGCGACATCACTGATCCCGAGACCGTCCGTCAGGCGGCAAAGGGCTGTCAGGCGATTATCCACCTCGCCGCCCTGCAGGTGCCCTTCTGCATGGCAGATCCAATCGGCGGCGCCAGGGTCAACGTGGTCGGCACGGTCAACGTGTTCGAAGCCGCCCGGCACGAGGGGATCCGTCGCGTCGGCCACGCCAGTTCCATCGCCGCCCACGGATTCTTCCCGGACAGCCCATTCCTGAAGACCCTGTACGGTGCCTACAAGACGTGCGGCGAGCAGATCGCGGCGGTCTACTGGCAGGACTGGAACGTGCCCAGCGTCGGGCTGCGCCCCAGCGTGGTTCAGGGGGTCGGGCGTGACCAGGGAGTCACCTCGAAGACGACGGTCGCGATCCAGGCGGCGGCCCTTGGCGCCCCCTATACCGTGCCCTTCAGCGGACCCGTGTCCTTCCTCCACGCCGGAGAGGTGGCCTCCGCATTCATCCAGTCCGTGGCGCGTGACGGCGACGGCGCGCCGGTCTTCGACATCAATGGAGGCGCTACCACGGTGGAGGCGATCGTGAGCCAACTCCAAACCCTGGCGCCCGACTCGAACATCGCCATCGAAGGTGACCCGCTCCCGTTTCCGGCAGATCTGCCCGATGCGGCTGTCCGCGCCCACCTCGGCGACTACGGCTCAATCCAACCCACAGAGGGCGTCGAAGGCACGTTTTACGCCTTTCGGTCACTTGCCGCGGAAGGCCGCATGACGGCCTCGGACATCCGCTGATCTGTACCGCCTCGGTTCTGGAATACCCTCCGGGGACGGGCGGATGAACACGCAGGACGGCAAGAGGCCGGTCGCGTTCGCCGCCGACCACGCCGGCTATGCCCTCAAGGAGCACCTGCGCGGACGGCTGGCCGACACCGGCGTGCCGGTCCTGGACCTCGGCACGGATTCCGACAAGTCCGTGGACTATCCCGACTTCGGAAACGGGCTGGCCGACGCGCTGCTACGGGGGGACGCGTGGCGCGGTGTGGCGATCTGCGGCACCGGGCTCGGCATCAGCATGGCGGCGAACCGGCACCCGGGCATCCGCTGTGCTCCGAGCCACGACGTCGATACCGTCAAGCTTGCCCGCGCCCACAACGACGCCAACGTGCTGGCCCTCGGGGCTCGGTTCATCGATTCGGAAACCGCATGGAAATGCCTGCAGGCATTTCTTGGGACCGAGTTTGAAGCCGGACGCCACGCGACCCGCGTGCGCAAGCTTGGTTGATCTCGCGCCTTGACCGGTCTCCCCGCACAAGTCCATCCGCGACCTGGCACGGACGGGATGCTGGCTGGCGATCCGGAGGTCCGCGCCGGGCTGAATCTCGAGCTCGAGCGGCAGCGCTCGACCATTGAATTGATTGCTTCCGAGAACTTCACGAGTTCAGCGGTGCTCGCGGCGCAGGGGTCGGTACTGACCAACAAGTACGCCGAGGGCTATCCGGGTCATCGCTACTACGGCGGGTGCGCGGCCGTTGATGTAGTCGAGGACCTTGCCATCAGACGGGCTCGCGAACTGTTCCGGTGCGCCCACGTGAACGTGCAGCCGCATTCCGGTTCAGCCGCCAACCAGGCCGCCTTCCTGGCGTTAATCAAGCCGGGCGACACCGTGCTGGGCATGAGCCTGGCGGCCGGTGGACACCTCACCCACGGCAATGCGCCCAACCTGTCCGGCCGCTGGTTCCGTACGGCCTTCTACGGCCTGGGAGGCGACGACCGCATCGATTACGACGAGGTGGCGAGGCGGGCTGCCGAGGCGCGCCCGCAACTGATCATCGCCGGCGCATCCGCCTACAGCCGGACGATCGATTTCGAACGCTTCCGGGCCATCGCCGATTCAGTCGACGCGTTTCTGCTGGCTGACGTCGCCCATTACGCCGGCCTCATCGCCGTGCACCGCTACCCGTCACCACTGCCGCATGCGCATGTTGTCTCGACCACGACCCACAAGACCCTGCGGGGACCGCGCGGGGGCATGTTGCTGACCAATGATCCCGACATGGGCAAACAGATCGACCGGGCCCTCTTTCCCGGACTGCAGGGCGGCCCCCTGATGCACGTGATCGCCGCCAAGGCGGTCGCGTTCGGGGAGGCGCTGCAGCCAGACTTCCGTACCTACATCGACCAGGTATGCGCCAATGCCGCGGCGCTGGCGCGGGTGCTACTGGCACGCGGGTTCGACATCGTCTCCGGCGGCACCGACACGCACATGGTGCTGGTGGACTTGCGCCGGCACGACGTCACCGGGCGCGATGCCGAGAACGCGCTCGAGCGGGCCGGCCTCACCTGCAACAAGAACGCCGTGCCCAACGACCCACGGCCGCCGCTGGTAACGTCCGGGATCCGGCTGGGATCACCAGCTGCCACGACGCGTGGCTTTGCCGTGCCGGAGTTCGAAACCGTCGGGCATCTCATCGCGGACGTCCTCGACGGCCTCCGCTCGAACGGGTCGAACGAGGAAGCCAACGCCGCAGTGGAAGGGAAGGTACGGCACCGCGTCGGGGAATTGACCCGCAGATTTCCCCTCTATCCCGAACTTGGCACTGAGTTGTCGGGAGAACTCTGATGCGCTGTCCGTTCTGTGGTGCCGAGGAGACCCGCGTCACCGACTCCCGCCCGGACGAGAACAAGACGGTGACCCGTCGTCGCCGCACCTGCGAGGGGTGCGGCCTGCGGTTCACCACGTATGAACGCATTCACCTCAGGGAATTGATGGTCGTCAAGAAGAGCGGCGAGCGGGTTCCGTTCAACCGGGACAAGCTGGTCCGATCCATGGAAATCGCTCTACGCAAGCGCGATGTGGCGCCAGACCGGATCGAGCAGGCTGCCAATGCCATCGTGCGACGGCTGGAGACCTCCGGCCAATCGGAATTCAACTCCACCGAAATCGGCGGCCTGGTTATGCAGACGTTGAAGCAGATGGACGAGGTCGCCTACGTGCGGTACGCCTCGGTATACCGAAACTTCCGGGAAGTCGAAGAGTTCGAGAGAGCGGTCGAGAGCCTCCGGGACGGTGATCGCATCTCCTGATTCGGCGCACCTGCGCACGGCCCTGGCACTGGGGCGGCAAGCCCTCGGCACGACGTGGCCCAACCCGGCGGTCGGCTGCGTCATCGCGGCTGCCGACGGGTGGGTCGTCGGACGCGGCGCCACCGGCATCGGCGGCCGGCCCCACGCCGAGGTGCAGGCGCTGGCCGAGGCAGGCGACCGAGCCGCGGGGGGCACGGCATACGTCACGCTCGAGCCGTGCGCGCACGACGGCGCCACACCGAGTTGCGCCCGGTTGCTCGCGGAGGCCGCGCTTGCGCGCGTGGTGATCGGCACGCACGACCCGGACCCCCGGACCAACGGCACCGGCGCTGCCCTCTTGACCGCTGCCGGCGTCACGGTCACGAGCGGTTTGCACGAGGACGAGGCCAAGCGACTGCACGCCGGCCACCTGCGCCGCGTGGAATCGGGCCGCCCGCACGTCACGCTCAAGCTCGCCGCATCGCTCGACGGCCGGATCGCGACTTCGACGGGGGCCAGCCAGTGGCTCACAGGGCAACTGGCCCGCCGACACGGGCATCTCCTTCGTGCCCGGCACGACGCCATTCTGATCGGAGCCGGCACGGCCGTCCGCGATGATCCCGAACTCACGTGCCGGATCCCGGGCCTCGGCGACCGCTCACCCGTCCGCGTCGTGATGATCGGCGCCGAAACCGAGTTGCCGGCAGGGCGCCTCCTGTCAACGCTCGGCAGGTCCCCGGTCTGGCTCCTGGCCACGGCCCAGCGCCGACCGGACACGGCAGAACTGCAGGCCGCGGGCGTGGAGGTCATCGACGTAGCCGCGGATTCCGGTGGGCGCCCGTCCCTCGAACAGGCGCTCGGGACGCTGGGCGCACGCGGCGTGACGGCAGTGCTGGTCGAAGGCGGCCAGACGGTCGCCACCGCGCTTCTGCGCGACCGTCTCGTCGATACGCTGGTGTGGTACAGTACGGATGCCATCGTCGGGAGCGACGGGTTGGCAGCGGTCGGCGGACTCACCCGCACCGCCCTCAGCGAAACGCGAGATTTTCGAACCTTCCGCGCGCGTTGGCTGGGGCCTGATCACGTCCGTTTTCTGGAGCGGGCCGCCTGACCGTGTGCGGCACAATCCGCATCGCTTCCGACTACACTCGCGCGATCGTGTCCGGCAGCAATACCTATCAAGCAATGTTCACTGGGATCGTCGTTGACACCGGCACCGTCACGGAGACCTCCGGACCCGGCGAACGTTCGGTCCGGATCGAACCGAAGCGCATGCCCGATTCCCTGCGCCTCGGCTCCTCGATTGCCTGCGCGGGCATCTGTCTCACCGCGACGGCGGTGGACCCGACCGGCTTCTCCGTCGATCTTTCCCCGGAAACCCAGGCGCGAACCACGGCCGGCACATGGCAGCCCGGAACCGAGATCAACCTGGAATATGCCATCCGGGCAGGTGATCCGCTCGATGGACACGTTGTCACCGGTCACGTCGACACGGTCGCCGAGGTCCTCGACGTCACCGCGGCCGACGACTGCAGCATCGTGCGCTTCTCGCTGCCCGCCTCGATTGCCGCGATGATCGCGTCCAAGGGATCGATCGCCGTCGACGGTACATCGTTGACGGTCAACACCGTGGATCGGGACGGGTTTTCCGTGACCCTGATCCCGCACACCGGTCGCGTCACCACCCTGGGCGCCCTGGCGGCCGGCTGCGCGGTCAACTTGGAGGCCGACATCCTCGCGCGCTACGTGGCCCGGGCCCTTGGCCGGAGCGGATCCGGAGACGCGCGTTGACCTCCCCTCTGGTGCAGCCGAAGGAAGTCTTCGCCTCGGTGGAGACGCTCATCGACGAGGCCCGCAATGGGCGGATGTTTGTGCTGGTAGACGACGAAGGCCGGGAAAACGAAGGAGATCTCGTGATCCCGGCCCAGATGGCAACTCCGGACGCCATCAACTTCATGGCCACGCACGGGCGCGGGTTGATCTGCCTCGCCCTCACCGGCAAACGCACTAGGCAGCTTGGCCTCGAACCTCTCGACCGGCGCAATCCCGGCCCGAGGGATACGGCGTTCACGCTGCCGATCGAGGCGCGTGAAGGCGTGACGACCGGAATTTCGGCGGCCGACCGCGCCCGCACCATCCAGGTTGCCATCGACCCCCGCAGCGCCGCCGACGACCTGCGCACACCGGGACACGTGTTTCCACTCGCCGCCCGCGACGGGGGCGTGCTCCTGCGGGCCGGTCACACCGAGGCGGCCGTCGATATTGCCCGTCTCGCGGGCCTGGTACCGGCCGCCGTCATCTGCGAGATCATGAAGGCAGACGGCACCATGGCGCGGCTGAACGACCTGATTCCGTTTGTCGAGCGCCACCAACTTCGTCTGGGCGCCATCGAGGATCTCATCGCCTGGCGGGTACGGCACGATCCGATCGTCACGCGCGTCCTGGAATCCGACTTCCTGTCCGACGAGGCCGGCAACTTCAAGCTGTACATTTACCGGAACACGGTCCTTGACGTGGAGCACGTGGCACTGGTCAAGGGCAGTATCGACGACGGTCGGCCGGTTCCGGTCCGCGTGCACGCACTGGACGTCCTCGCCGACGTACTCGGCGGCGGTACGGACGCGGCCGGACGCGAACGCGCGGGAACCCTGCGGGCGGCCATGCGCACGGTCCACGCGCTCGGGCGCGGTGTCGTCGTCCTGATCCGGGAAGCCATGACCTCCGGACTCGCGCAACGGCTCAACGCGGACGACGCGCCGCCCGGTGACCTCCGCGAGCACGGCGTCGGCGCCCAGATCCTGCGCGACCTCGGCGTGCGTGAGATGATCCTGCTCACCCACACCCAGCGCCCGATCGTGGGACTGGAGGGCTTCGACCTCCGGGTGGTGGAACGGCGTCCGCCGGACGAGACCGCATGACGCGCGATACCTTCCTGATTGTTCGAGCCGTGTTCTACCGGGATGTCGCCGACATGCTGACCGGCGGCGCTACCGCGGTGCTTGCGGCTGCCGCGCGGACATGGGAGGTGGTCGAGGTTCCCGGTGCGTTCGAAATCCCGGGCGCCATCGCGCAGGCGGCGCGGGGCGAGGGCTTCGCCGGTTACATCGCCCTTGGTTGTGTCATCCGGGGCAAGACCACCCACTACGACTACATCTGCAGCGAGAGTGCCCGCGGCCTGATGTCGCTGGCCGTCCGGGACCGATTGGCGATCGGCTACGGGATCCTCACCTGCGAGACACGGGCACAAGCCGTCGAGCGGGCAGATCCGCAGCAGGGCAACAAGGGGGCGGACGCGGCCAACGCCGCCCTGGCCGTAGCCGAGCTGCGCTCCCGCTTCGCCGCGTCATGAGCGGTACCGCCCCATCCAAGAAGACCAAGCGGACGTCCGCGCGGCAGGCAGCCGTGCAGGCGCTCTTCCAGATCTCGGTCACCGGTGCCTCGCCCGAGCGGGTCATCCGCGAATTTCTTGATCGTCCGGTCACCGATTCAAGCGTGGCCCACAAGCCCCAGTTCCGGCGCATCGTCACCGGCGCGGCCGGATGCCTGACGGAACTCGACGCAACGATCGATCCCCTGCTCGGTGAGCGCTGGTCGCTGAAGCGCATCGACACCACCCTGCTCTGCGTGCTCCGCTGCGCAATCTGGGAACTGCTCCATGCCTCCCGAAAGGCACCCGCACGGGTGGTCATCGCCGAATACCTGAAGGTGGCCTACGGCTTCGCGGAGGACGGCGAAATCAGGTTCGCCAATGCCCTGCTGGACCGTGTTGCGAGGTCGGCGCGCGTGAGCGAATTCGCCTGAACCGCGGTGGATGAGCACGACATCCTGACGCGCTGCCTCCGCCCGCTGGCCGCGGACTTCACGCCGGCGCACTGGCTGCTGGACGATGTGGCTGTACTGCCTTGCGACCCGGCGCTGGCCATCAGCACGGACACCTTGGTCGAAGGCGTCCACTTCCCGTCCGGACTTTTGTCGGCGGAACAGATCGCCAGGCGGGCGCTACGCGTGAACCTGTCCGATCTGGCGGCCTCCGCCGCCACACCGCTCTGTTACTTGCTCGGGCTCCAGCTGCCGCCCTCGACCGACCTGGACTGGATGGCGGAGTTTGCCGGCGGCCTCAGACAGGACCAGGAGCATTTCGGCATCCACCTCGCCGGGGGTGACACGGTCCGGACACCCGGCCCGCTTGCCGTGTCGATCACGGTACTGGGGCGACTCGCTGGCGGCGGCACTTTGCCGCGAACGGACGCCCAAGCCGGCGACGCGCTGGCGGTGACCGGAACCATCGGCGACGCCTGGCTCGGCCGACGGGAGCTGGAAGGCATGCTCCCGATTGCGGCGGGCGCTCCGGCGCTCGCCGAACGTTTCCTGCTCCCTGCGCCCCGGCTCGACATCGGCCGGGGGCTCGCCGCGCTGGCCCATGCGGCCATCGATGTCTCGGACGGCTTGATCGCGGATGTCCGTAACCTGTGCGGTGCCGCCGGGAAAGGGGCGCGGATCTCGCTCGACGACGCGCCGCTGTCCGAAGCCGCCCGGTTCCACCTGGACCGAGGCAACGCCACGCTGCCAGACCTGGCTGCCGGCGGAGATGATTACGAACTTCTGTTCAGCATTCCCGGGCGCGCGGTCCCGCAAGCCACGGAAGTGGCCACCGCGGGCGGAGTGGCGCTGACCGTGATCGGTGAGGTGACGGACGACCCGGGCGTGTTGGCGTCTACGCCGGACGGCGAGAGACCGGGTACCGACACGGGCGGTTACGTGCACACCTGGGAGGGCCCGGCCGACTGAACCTGATCGCGGTCCGGCCTGCCGTTGCGTCCAATGTCCGCAGTTTTTATCTTCTGTCCCGGCTTGAGCTAGTTGCCAGCCCAGAATCTTCGCCCATTGCAGGACACGCCTGGACATCCCGAGTCCAGGCCCAACCGAATCCCTCCTAGGAACGTCAACTCATGAGCATGGAACTTTGGTTCGCAATCGCATGCGGCGCACTCGCTCTGGTCTATGGCTTGTTCACCGCCCGGTCGGTCCTGGCCGCCAGTGCCGGTGAAGCCCGAATGCAGGAAATTTCCAACGCCATCCAGTTAGGCGCTGCCGCCTATCTCAACCGGCAGTACCGGACGGTGGCCGTGGTTGGCGCAGTAATCTTCGTCATCCTAGCGCTCGTCCTCGAGATTTCGGTGGCGATCGGCTTCCTCATCGGCGCGGCGCTGTCCGGGGCCGCGGGATACATCGGCATGATCGTCTCGACGCGAGCGAACGTTCGCACGGCCGAGGCTGCACGGACGGGGCTTGCGGCCGGACTGTCGCTCGCGTTTCGCTCCGGCGCCGTCACCGGCATGCTCGTCGCCGGTCTCGCCCTGCTGGCCGTTACCGTCTACTACATGATCCTGCTCGAATTGGGCGCCACCGGGAGGGGCTTGATTGACCCGCTGGTGGCGCTCGGCTTCGGCGCGTCGCTGATCTCGATCTTCGCGCGGCTCGGCGGCGGGATCTTCACGAAGGGGGCGGACGTCGGTGCCGATCTGGTCGGCAAGGTCGAAGCAGGCATCCCGGAGGACGATCCGAGAAACCCCGCGGTCATCGCCGACAACGTCGGGGACAACGTCGGCGATTGTGCCGGCATGGCGGCCGACCTGTTCGAGACCTACGCGGTGACCGTGGTGGCGACGATGGTGCTGGCGTCGATCTATTTCGCCGGTGCGGACATGTCAGCGATGATGGCGCTGCCGCTAGTGATTGGCGGCGTCTGTGTTATCGCCTCCATCCTCGGCACCTACTTCGTCAAGCTCGGCGCCAACGGGTCCATCATGGGCGCGCTGTACCGGGGGTTCGTGGCGGCTGCTGTGCTGTCGCTGTTCGGTATCGCGGTCGCGATCGAGTGGCTGATCGGTTTCGGAAGCTCCGTCGGGGCCGCCGGTGAGACCCTGTCCGGCGGTGCGCTGTTCGGATGCGCCGTGGTTGGTCTCGTCGTGACGGCACTCCTCATTTGGGTCACCGAGTACTACACCGGCACCAACTACCGCCCGGTCCGCGCTGTCGCCAAGGCCTCGGAGACCGGCCACGCCACGAACGTGATCCAGGGGCTTGCAATTTCCATGGAGGCGACCGCAGTTCCGGCGGTGATCATCTGCGCCGCCATCATCGTGAGCTATCTGCTCGCGGGTCTGTTCGGGATCGCCATCGCGGTCACCAGCATGCTCGCACTGGCCGGAATGGTGGTCGCGCTGGACGCCTACGGACCGGTGACCGACAACGCCGGCGGAATCGCCGAAATGGCCAACCTGTCCAGTGACGTCCGGAAGACGACCGATGCGCTTGACGCGGTGGGCAACACCACCAAGGCCGTCACCAAGGGTTACGCGATCGGTTCGGCCGGCCTCGGCGCACTGGTGCTGTTCACGGCCTACACCGCCGATCTTGAGTACTTCGGCAGTGACGCGGAGACCTACCCCTATTTCGCCGGGATCACCCTCGACTTCTCCCTCGCCAACCCGTACGTGGTGGTGGGCCTGCTGCTGGGCGGCCTGATGCCGTACCTGTTTGGCGCCCTTTCCATGACGGCCGTGGGGCGGGCCGCCGGAGGCGTGGTGCTGGAAGTCCGTCGTCAGTTCAGGGATATCGCCGGAATCATGGAAGGAACCGCGAAGCCCGACTACGGGCGCGCCGTCGACATGCTGACCCGAGCAGCGATTCGCGAGATGATCATTCCCTCACTGCTGCCGGTGCTGATGCCCATCGTCTTTTTCGTGCTGGTCAATCTGATCGCCGACAAGGCCGCTGCGTTCTCCGCGCTGGGAGCGATGCTGCTTGGCGTGATCGTCACCGGCCTGTTTGTCGCCATCAGCATGACGGCCGGCGGGGGCGCCTGGGACAATGCGAAGAAATACATCGAAGACGGCAATCTCGGTGGCAAGGGATCCGAGACCCACAAGGCAGCCGTCACCGGGGACACCGTGGGTGATCCGTACAAGGACACGGCCGGACCAGCCGTGAACCCGATGATCAAAATCACCAACATCGTGGCGCTGCTGCTGCTTGCCGTGCTGGCGCACGCGTAGCCAGCGGTCGCACGGCGCGGCGCGGGACCGGGTCCAGCGGAGATCTTTCGCGCGGACCCGGCTGCCAAGGCTGCGGTTCCCGGACTCCTCTTCGTCACGCCGCGTTCGGTCAAATGCGGCGAACCGATGCGCGGCACCCCGCCACGAGGCTCCAGACCACCCGGCCGTGCGGCTAGACAGACCCGGTACCGGGCCGACGGCAGTTCCTGCCCCGCGTGCCAGTGCGATCGCCGTTCGGACCGAGACCCGACGTCACGTGGTCCGCGACGTCGATCATGCCCGCGCGGCAACACGGCGACCGGCGATTCGGGAATTGGCGCGTGGGCCCGCTCCGATCATCGCCGGCGAGACCGTGAAGATCATCGGTACTGCGTAATCCAGCGCGTATTAACGTTTTACGTCCAATTAACTATGAATCTAAGATTGCCCGGATGCCGGAATCCTCGGTCATCTCGAACCGGAACAGCGGAGGGACCTGCCAAACATCGACATGCGACTGGTGCGGTCATTCCTGGCAGTCGCTGCGGAACGCAGCTTCTCGGTTGCAGCCGAGTTGCAGGGGTGCTCACAAGGAACCATGTCCCTTCGGATCCGGACCCTCGAGGACCAGCTGGGGATTCGCCTGTTTGACCGGAAGCACTCGAAGATCAGGCTGATCACCGCCGGCCAGGACCTCCTGCCCAGCGCGCAGGATCTCGTGAGTACCCATGACCTGATAGCCGGTCGTGCACGCACCATCCAGCACACCGGAACGGTTCGCATCGGCGTGGCGGAAGGAAACGGGATCCCGCTGCTCACGGAACTGCTGGCCAGCGTGCGGGAACACAGCACCACCATCGAAATCAGCATCGTGTGCCAGCTCAGCCGCCACCTGCTGCAAGAGATCCAGACCGGCACGCTGGACCTTGCGGTGGTGACGACGCTCGAAGAGATTCCGTCGGCGATCCTGCTGGACCGGCCCCGATCGTTCTGGGTGGCAGCTCCGGAATTTGCGGCAGACGGCGGCGCGCCACCGCCCGTTGCCCTCTCTCCGGACGGCTGCCAATTGCGCACCGCGGCCCTCGAGGCGCTGCAACGTCAAGGGATCTCGTACCGAGAAATGCTCGCCACCCCGAGCGGGGCGCTGATCGAAAGCACCGTATCCGCTGGACTTGCCGTGACCATCATGGCCGAAGGGGCGGTCCTGACGAATCTCCGGGTCGTTCGGCAGCCCGCGCTGCTGCCCCCGCTCGGAACGGTCTGCGTCCATCTGGTGCAAAGCGCTGCCCCGCAATCCGAGGCCGTACGTGCCATGAAACAGGCGATTGCGGGAACGTACCGCGTCTCGTGGCCTGGCCGGGGCGATCCCGGCACGTAGCCGCTTCAACGCCGGGCACACGCGACCAGGCGAGCGCGGGATCCGGTCCTCTCGCCGCATGATCGATCTCTTCCAAGGGAGTTCATTGTCGCGATTCGACTGGCGGCCGGACTGACTGCTGGCACCAACCCGCGGGGCACTTGCGAACCGGATCGACAGTCGGCGCCCTTGCCAGCAAGTGAGGTGCGCTTCGAACGCTGCGTCCTGGGGTAGCCGCGCGAGTGCGGGCACCCGGCCGCCGCCACGGTAACCTGCAGCGAAATCCAAGCGCGGCGGACCGACCCGGGACGCAGGATCGCGCGCGGGTCGGGGAAGGTATGACCGCTGGTTTCGCTATCGCTGCTCTGTGGCCATCATCTGGAGTTCAGTGGCACCGATGTCGGACCCTGCGACGTCGACTCTCATGCGAAGTATGTAAGTCCTGAACGGAACCCTTTACGCTTCGCACGCGTCCGGTCTGCGCGGACGTGAAGCATGGGACGGAGGAAACCCAGCTGCGGGAGGATCTCATGACGTGTATTCGCGACATCCTGATGGAAAAAGGCATCCAGGTCACCACGGTGAGCCCCGAGGAAACCGTCCAGAAGGCGGCGGCCATGCTCGCCCGCCTCGGGATCGGTGCCCTGCCGGTCATTCAGGATGGGGCGCTGGTAGGCATCATCTCCGAGCGCGACATCGCCTATTCGGTCGGTGTCAAGGGCGTCCGCACGTCCACGCGAAAGGTCCGCGAACTCATGTCGGGAAACCCCAAGACCTGCTCTCCCGAGGAGCCCGTCGAGGATGTGCTGGAGCGCATGAGCCAGCGCCGGGTTCGTCACCTCCCGGTGATGGAAGGCGACAAGCTGGCCGGCATTGTCAGCATCCGCGATCTTGTTCGAGTTCGTCTTGGCGCCGCCTTGGCGGAGGCCGACCAGCTTCGCGAATACATCCAGAACTAGCCGCAGGCACCGGGCCCGTGTCACGCGAACAAGTCATGCAGCCACCGCCGCCGCTTCACTCGACCCTCCGCCTTATCGGCAACCCACCAATTAGCGATCTGCCGCTTACGGAAACGTACCGCTGCCAGCAGTTCCTTACGCTCGAATGTCGGAAGCCGGAAGGTTCCACCCAGGACCGCCCCGCACGGCGGATGATCGCGGAAGCCGAGCAGGCAGGCAGGCTGCAGCCCGGCGGGACCATCGTTGAGGGGACCGCCGGCAACACCGGTCTAGGCTTCACCCTGATCGCCCGTCAGAAGTCTGCCCTGGATACCACGTCAGCGCGATCGGATCTCGCACGCATGGTCGGCCAGAACGGGTACGCTGTGGTCACAGATGATGGACGGCTGGTCGGAGTGGTCCCCGCGCTCGACTTGCTGCGCGATGCCGGGCGTACCGGCGTCAAGGAGCACTGATGAGCGGGCAAAACACACGATTCGAGACGCGTGCCATCCATGCGGGTCAGCAACCGGACCCCGCGACCGGCGCCGTCATCACGCCGATCTACGCCACGTCGACCTACGTGCAGCGCGAGCCCGCCGTGCACCAGGGCTACGAGTACTCGCGCACGGGCAATCCCACGCGGGCCGCCTACGAACGATCCATTGCCGACCTGGAGGGCGGGACGCACGGCTTTGCCTACGCCTCGGGGATGGCCGCCACGGACGCCGTGCTCACCCTGCTGGACTCCGGCAATCACGTCCTGGCCATGGATGACCTGTACGGCGGGACCCGTCGACTCTTTGAACGGGTGCGGCGCGATGCATCCAATCTTCGGTTCTCCTTCGCCGATCTGGCTGACGATGCGGTGGCGGATCGCGCCATCGACTCGGGCGTGCAGATGATCTGGATTGAGACGCCTACCAACCCGATGCTCAAGCTGGTGGACCTAGCCAAGGTTGCGGAGCTGGCCCACCGGGCCGGGGCGATTGCGGTCGCTGACAACACCTTTGCATCCCCCTTCCTGCAGCGGCCCCTGGAACTCGGGTTCGACATTGTCGTGCATTCCGCAACCAAGTACCTGAACGGCCATTCGGACATGGTCGGCGGGGTAGCCGTGACCCAAGACGCCGGGATCGCCGAGCAGCTCGCGTTTCTGCAAAATGCCGTGGGCGGTGTGCAGGGACCTTTCGATTCCTTCCTCGCGCATCGCGGCCTGAAGACACTGGCCCTGCGCATAGAGCGACATGTTGCCAACGCCATGACCATCGCGGCGTGGCTGGAGGGGCGGCCGGAAATCGAACAGGTGATCTATCCCGGACTGCCGAGCCATCCCCAGCATGCCCTCGCGCGCCGTCAGATGCCGCTGGGGTCGGGCGGGATCGTCACCGCGATTCTGCGCGGAGACATTGAATCCTCGCGCCGAATGCTTGCTGCCTGTGAGGTGTTCGCGCTGGCCGAATCCTTGGGCGGTGTGGAGAGCCTGATCGAGCATCCAGCGCTGATGACGCACGCGTCGGTACCGCCGGAGGTGCGCGCTGAACTGGGCATCAGCGACGGGTTGATTCGTTTATCGATCGGCATCGAGCATGTCTCGGACCTGATCGCTGACCTGGAACAGGCCCTCAGCGAAATCCGCTAGCCTTGCGAACCCTCTATCTCCTGCGGCATGCCAAGTCCTCTTGGGCCCGTCCGCTCCTTCGCGACCACGATCGGCCGCTGGCCCGCCGGGGCCGGGACGCCAGCCGCGCCATCGCCGACTACATCGCGAGCAGTCACCCTCTTCCCGATCTCGTGATCACCTCGACCGCAGCGCGAACGCTGGAAACCGCCCGGCTGGTCATCGCGCGGTGGAACCCCAAACCGCCTGTCGTGGAAGAAGCCTCGCTCTATCTCGCCGCACCGGGCGACATGCTCAAGTGCATTCACGCGGTCGCGGATGCCCCGGTACTGATGCTGATCGGACACAACCCCGGGACCGCGGAGCTTGGCCACCTGCTGGCCGGCAACCGCCAGCTGTTCGGCAGCAAGTTTCCGACCGCCGGTCTGGCCGTGTTCACGTTTGACATCGACGACTGGGCGCTTGCCGAGCCAGGCGCCGGCAACCTCCAGGCCTTCGTCCAGCCGCGCGGCCTGATCGCTCAATCCGCCTGACCGGCCGAACGCGCCGGGGAGGAGCCAATCCCCAACCGCCGTCCTAATCCGATGGTGGCTTTTTCACCGTATTCCGCACCGCCGGTAGGTCCTGCAGCCAAGCGACCAATGCGTCAAGGTCTTCGGGCGTCATCTTGCCCGTGCTGTGTTCCACGACCAGTGCCATGGCGCCACCGGCAGCATCGCCATCCGGCGTCAGTCCGGTCTGCAGGAAGAAACGAAGGTCGACTGCGTCCCAGTCGAGGCCAGTTTCGGGGTCGGGGGTAAGGTTGCCAGCCACATCGCCGTCGCCCAACCTGGCCCCCGCCATCGCCATGGTTCTCCGCAAGGCGCCAAATCGGTTCCGAGGGGTATGGCATTCGCCGCAATGCGCCAGCGCATTGGCGAGATAGCCGCCGCGAGACGCGGTATCGAAAGAATCGTCCGCAGGGTCGAAGTAGAGGAGCCGCCAAGCCCACAGGCCGGTCCGGACAGAGAACGGAAACGCCAGATCATGACCGGGTGACGCCTCCCGAACCGGCTCCACGGTACGGAAATACGCGTAGAGATCACGTGCGTCCTGGTCGGTCATCCGGGCATAGCTGAGATAAGGAAACGCCGGGTAGTACGGCTGCCCCGCCGGACTCACGCCCTGCTTGAGCGCCTTGACGAAATCGGCCTCGCTCCACCCGCCGATTCCGTGGTCGGAGTCGAAGGTGATGTTCGGTGCCCGAAAGGTCCCGAAATCCGAATGCAATGGTGGACCGCCGGCGTAGTGTCTGCCGCCGTGCTCGAAGTCGGTATGGCACGACGCGCATCCCGCGACGGCCGCGAGGTAAGCGCCCCGTTCGGGGTCGCCCGCGTGGGCCGCAGCCGCGGCAAGAAACGTTGCCGCGGCCAAGGTGATGCGGCCTGCTATTCGTCCTTGATTCGGAATGACTTGTGGCATGCGCCGCAACTCTTGCCGAGCGCGCCGAGTGCTGCGCCTACTGCAGCCATGTCGCCGCCCGCGGCCGCCATTGCGAGCGCCTCAGCCTTGCCGATGGTGTCCTCGAGCGCAGCATCGAACTTCGCACGATCCTGCCAGATCTCGGGCTTGGCCTTGGTCTTGCCTTCGGCTGTGCCCTCCGGGAAGGCGATACCCGCGTTGTTCAGCAGGTCAACGATGGCTTGCGAGTCGGTGACCAGTCCGTCGGAGAAATCGACCTGACCTTTCACCAGCAATGCCACATTGCTGATGTGCCCGCCGACGGCCTTCATCAGGTTCTGCCGGTACTTAATCACGTGCTCCGGGGCGTTCGCGGCGGACGCCGCTCCCCCCACAACGGCGGCCGCCAGGATCGCAGCCGAGGCGATGCGGACGAGATGCTGCATGACCCCCTCCTTCCAAGGGTGTTTCGCGTACCGCAAGTGTGTGGCGTTTTGGAGGTGAGGGCAAGCCACGTCGAGGCCGCGACCCGTAGCCCGGGCCAGGAGGTGCCGGCGCCGGCAAGCAGCTGTTCGGCGCTGGTCCGGAGGGCACCCCGTGTCGGCAGGTTCGCTAGACTGCCGGCCTTTGCCGGAATCAAACGTCCTGCCCGAGCTGCGCGCCCATGCTGAACCTAGCCACCGTCCTCGAATCCAGCGCCCGCGACCGTCCGGACGCGACCGCGATCACGTTTCTCGGCAGCACGTTCAGCTACGCGGAAGTCGATGCGCTGGCGAACCAGGTGGCCACCGGGATCCGGGCGGTAGGGATCGAGCCGGGTCAGCGTATCGCGCTCTGCTCACCCAATGTCCCACAGTTCATCTTCGTCTATTTCGGGATCATCAAGGCCGGTTGTGTCGTGGTCCCGTTCAACGTCCTGCTGGCGGAGGACGAGTTCGCGTACATCCTCGAGGACTCTGGCGCCGTCGGGTTCTTCTGCTTCGAAGGCACCAACGAGCTGCCGGTCGGAGAAACCGGCCGGAAAGCCTTCGTCCGGACGGAGGGCTGCCGTTGCTTCTGGTCCATTTCGCTGGATCCGCAGGCGCCGGACCCGTTCCCAGGCGCGAGCACATTCCAATCGCTCGTGCAGGGAGCGGACGACCACTTCGACACGGTTGATCGGTCGGGCGAAGACACCGCCGTCATTCTCTACACCTCGGGGACCACCGGCCGCCCGAAGGGCGCAGAGCTCACACACTCGAACCTGGTGCTGAACACGGTCGTGCTGGCGAAGGTGACCGATCTGTCAGATCAGGACCGCATCCTCGTGGCCCTTCCGCTGTTCCACGTGTTCGGCCAGGTCGTCCTGATGCTTGCGGGGTTCCTCGGAAACTGCCGCCTGGTCCTCATGCCGCGCTTCGAGCCGGCCGCCGTGTTCGAACGCGTCAAGGCGGAAGGGGTCACCGTCCTAGCCGGGGTTCCGACGATGTACTGGGGCTTGCTCACGTACGCAGAAGCCGAACCCGGGCTGGACGCGGGCGGGGCGCTGGAGACCGTCCGGGTGTGCGCCACCGGCGGGGCCGCCATGCCCCTCGAGGTCCTTCGAGCGGTGGAAGAACGCTTCAACGTCACCGTGCTGGAAGGCTACGGTCTCTCGGAAACATCGCCTGGCGTCAGCTTCAACAGCGTCGACGTCGAACGTCGGGCCGGCTCGGTCGGACGCGCGATCTGGGGCGTTGAGATGCGCATCGTCGATCCCGATGACAACCCGTTGCCGCCCCGAGAGACCGGCGAAGTCGTCGTCCGCGGACACTGCGTGATGAAGGGTTACCTGAATCGGCCGGAGGCGACCGCCGAGGCCATGCGGGGCGGCTGGTTTCATACCGGCGACCTGGGCTACATGGACGAGGAGGGTTATCTCTACATCGTGGACCGGCTCAAGGATCTGGTGATCCGGGGCGGTTACAACGTCTATCCGCGCGAAGTGGAGGAAGTCCTGATCGAGCACCCTGAGGTATCGTTGTGCGCGGTCATCGGTGTCCCGCATGAACAGTATGGCGAAGAGTTGAAAGCGTTCATCGTCCGCGAACCCGGCTCCGGTCTCGACGCTGAGACCGTGATTGCATTCGCGCGCGAGCGCATTGCGGCCTATAAATATCCACGAATTGTCGAGTTCTGCGACACCCTGCCCATGAACGCTACTGGTAAGATCCTCAAGACCCACCTTCGGAAGCAGCCGTGAAACGGATCCTCCTGGCCAACCCCCGAGGCTTCTGCGCCGGCGTCGAGCGCGCGATCGAGGTGGTCGAGCGGGCAATCGACATCTACGGGCCGCCGGTCTACGTCCGGCACGCAATCGTCCACAACGAACATGTGGTCGCGACGCTCCGCGATCAGGGCGTCGTATTTGTCGACGAAGTGGACGAGATCCCGGTGGGCGCCATCGCAGTTTTCAGTGCCCACGGCGTCGCCAGCAGCGTCGAGAACGCGGCGGGAGTCCGGAGCCTGCGGGTGATCGACGCCACCTGCCCGCTGGTTTCCAAGGTTCACAAGGAGGCCGTGCGCTACCACGAAGCAGGGTACGAAGTCCTGCTGGTCGGCCATCGCGGCCATCCGGAAGTGGTCGGTACCACGGGCCGGGTCAAGAGCGGTATCTTCGTGCTCGAGACGGTTGCCGATGTCGAAGCATTCACGCCTCGTGACCCCGAACGCCTCGCCTACGTCACGCAGACCACGCTGTCGATGGACGATACGCGCGAGATGATCGACGCGCTGCAGGCCCGGTTCCCGACCATCCGGGGACCCGATCTGCGGGATATCTGTTACGCCACCCGGAACCGTCAGCAGGCGGTGCGGATCCTGGCCGGGCAATCGGACCTCATCATCGTGGTCGGCGGTTCCATGAGCTCCAATTCCGCGCGGCTGCGCGAAATCGGCGAGCAGGCCGACGTCCCGAGCTACCGCGTCAAGAGCGCGGACGACCTCGAGACCTCGTGGTTTGACGGGGTGTCGACGGTGGGCGTCACGGCCGGCGCATCCACTCCGGACGTGCTGGTCGACATGGTGGTCGAGCGCATCCAGACCATCGCCGGGCGCACCGTGGCCGTCCAGGAGCTCGAGGCAAAACCAGAGAACACCCGGTTCCGGCTGCCCAAGCATTGGCCCGAGGCCGAAACCCCGCTGCATCCCGCGTAGGCCAGAGCCCCTTTTTCGCACGCATCGCGCCCGGGCGATCGCCAAGCCGATCCCGGGCTGTACCGGTCGCGGCGAACCGGCCGGGCTCGCCAAGCATCCTCCAACGAGTGGCCGGCGGCTGCAGCTGCCGGGTTCGTCGAGCGCCACGCCCGATGCGACTTCTCGACGCGCCGATCGCCTGCGTCCCGGCGCCCTGTCGGCAACGGTCCTGGCTGCCCGTCGTCGATCAAGCCCGCCCAGGCAACGGAGCGGCCGACAGGATCCGCGCGCCTGGAACGGCGCCGCGAATGGGAAACCGGGACTCTTGTGGCCGGATTGGAACCATGAGCCCTGCTATGCTCTGCATCCTTTCACGGTCAAGGGGCTGAGGAAGGAGGGTCCATGGCCACGAAGACGACTTCGCGCCGGATCTTCCTGCAGTCCGCAGGCGCCGCCGCAGCCGGGGCGCTCGCCGCCCCCTATGTGAAGACCGCTACGTCAGCCGGAAAACTGAAACTGGGCGTCCTGGACCACTGGGTGCCGGGCACGAACCAAGCGCTCCGACAGATCCTGACCCGGTGGGGTGAGGCCAACGGGGTCGACGTCTCCGTCGACTTCATCACGTCGCTCGGAAACAAGCCCCTGCTGACGGCGCAAGCGGAAGCCCGCGCCAGGGCCGGGCATGACATCTTCATGCATTCCTCTGCGATGGTCCCCTTATTCAAGAATCGGCTCGTCCCCCTTGACGACGTGGTGGAAGACATTCTGTCCACGCAGGGCCCGATCGCTGACGTCTTCCGATACGCCGGCCACCTCGATGGCTCCTGGCGGGTGAGCCCTGCCCCTACCGGAACCAATTGCTACGCAACCGTGGCGCGGCGCGACCTCTTCTTGGAACACGCTGCCGTCGACCTGACGGAGTTGTTTCCGGCAAACGATTCGCGAGACCCCGCAAAGGTGGAAAGCTGGGACTGGGAGGCGTTTCGAAACGCGGCGGGCGCGCTCCATGCCGCAGGCGTCCCCGTCGGAGCCCCTGTTGCGCCGATCCCCGACAGCACCGGTTGGCTGACCCAGCTGTTCGCCGCCTACGGCGCGGCCGTGGTCGACGAACGCGGTGACATTGCCGTCAATTCCGACCCTGTACGGGAGGTACTCGAGTACGCAATCCGACTTCTGGAATTCCTGCCCGACGGCGTGTACGCGTGGGACGACGCGGGCAACAATCGGTGGATCATTTCGGGCTCGGGCAGCGCCATTTTCAATCCGCCGAGCGCCTGGGCGGTCGCCAAACGCGACAGCCCTGACGTGGCTCGTCACATCTGGCACTGCGATTCTCCCCGGGGACCGGCCGGCCGGTTTCGCACCTTCAACACGATCTTCTGGGGACTCTGGGACTTCTCCGAAAACCAGTCCGCTGCCCGTGACCTGCTCCGCTACGTGGCCGAGCCGGATGTGGTCGCGGCCATGCTGGAGGCTTCGCAGGGCTACGACCTCCCCATGGTTCTTTCGCACTACGACCACACGAACGTGTGGGCGGAAGGTCAACCGCCAGCGGGCGGGCTGTACAACTATGCCATTCGCGGCGACGAACAACCGATCGTCGGCGGGTACCCTGCGCCCGCTGAAATCGGCGCGAGCATTACGGTGCAGCGGGTCGTTTCCAATCTGGTCGCTCGCGTTACCCAAGGCGGGGACAGCATCGACGCGGGCATAAGCTGGGCCGAGAACGAGCTTGCAGGCGTGCTCCGCGGCTGATGGGCGCGGGTGACGGCTTCCACAGCGGCGGTCCGGGTTTGCCCACAGGAATTGCCGGTTTGGGACATGATTCGATGCTGGCGAGAACTGCATTTGCAGGCGCGCACCCGTCAGTCAGGTTGCCTGACCGTGCGCGTCCCTTGAGGTAACGAAGAAGGAAGCATGAACTTGACGACAGGTTCGACCCGCCGAACTTTCCTGAAGGCCGCCGGTGCCGCCGCCGCGGGGACACTCGCGGCCCCCTACGTGCAGACCGCTGGCTCAGCCGGCCGGCTGAGACTCGGGGTCATCGACCATTGGGTACCGGGCACGAATGAGGTGCTGCA
The DNA here is from genome assembly GCA_028824295.1 of Rhodospirillales bacterium. Classification (NCBI taxonomy): domain Bacteria; kingdom Pseudomonadati; phylum Pseudomonadota; class Alphaproteobacteria; order Rhodospirillales; species Rhodospirillales bacterium. Next base: position 48,193 of record JAPPED010000022.1, read on the forward strand.
GCAACTCCTGGAACGATGGGGCGAAGCCAACCACGTCGAGGTCACGGTCGACTTCATCACCACCATCGGCAACAAGCTGCTGCTGACCGCCCAGGCGGAGTCGCGCGCCGGGTCCGGGCACGACATTTTTGCGCTCGAGTTTCACATGGTCCCGATGTTCAAGCATCGCCTGATTGCCGTCGACGACGTGGTCGACGACATCGTCGCTGCGTACGGACCCATTGCTGAACTGTCCAGGCAAGCCGCATTTCTCGACGGCGCGTGGCGAGGGGGCCCCTCCCCAGCGATGAACGCATCGGCGGCGACCGTGGCCCGGCGCGACCTGTTCCTGGAACACGCCGGCATCGATCTGACCGAATTGTTTCCGGCCAGCGATTCCCGTGATACCGCCAAAGTCGACCGTTGGGACTGGGAGGCCTTCGCCAAGGCGGCGGCAGCCCTCCACGCTGCCGGTCGTCCGGTTGGTGCCGCGATTTCTCCCGTCACCGACAGCAGCGCCTGGCTGGCCCAGCTGTTCGCATCCTACGGCGCGGCCATGGTGAACGAGCAGGGCGAGATCGCCGCGGATTCGGATGCGGTTCGCGAGGCCCTCGAATACCTGACCCGACTGGCGGAGGTCATGCCGGACAGCGTGTATGCGTGGGACGACGCCAGCAACAACCGCTGGATCATCTCGGGCGCCGGCAGCGCCATCTTCAACCCCCCGAGCGCGTGGGCCGTCGCCAAACGGGATAGTCCGGACGTGGCGCAGCACCTCTGGCATTGCGACGTGCCGCGTGGCCCGGCCGGGCGCTTCCGGGCCTTCAACTCGATCTTCTGGGGCATCTGGGATTTCTCCGAGAACCAGTCGGCAGCCCGTGACCTGCTTCGCTACGTGGCCGAGCCGGAAGTGGTCGTTGCCATGCTGGAGGCTTCGCAAGGCTATGACCTTCCCCTGATTGCCTCGCATTATGATCGCACCGCGGTGTGGGCGGATGCCGGGCCGCCTGCCGGAGGGCTCTACAACTACGCCCTCCGCGGGGACGAGCGGACGCTGACCGACGGCTACCCTGCGCCCCCGGAGATCGCGGCTCGGATCAGCTTGCAGCGAGTCGTTCCCAATCTCGTGGCCCGAGTCACGCAAGGGGGCGAGAGCTTCGACGACGCCATCGGATGGGCTGAGAACGAACTCGAAGGCGTGCTTCGCAGCTGACCGCCACGATGGCCTGATCGCGGCGCTCCCCGGGGCCTGACCACCCCAGCGCCTGCCTCGCCCTGCCCGTAACGGACCCAGCGTTCCGGCCGCGCCGCTCCTCGAAAACGGCCCGATTCACAACTCGTTACCCATGCTGGTACGGGCCAGCACAACGCCGCAACCACAGCAGGCCTCCGGCGCCATGAATGCGGTCGGGACGCGATGCAGGGCGCTTCGCGCCAAGCAGGCGCCAAGGTCTCTTGCTATGCTCGGCATCCTTTCAAGGTCAGGTGGCTGTGGAAGGGGGGGACATGGGCACGAAGGCGACCCGTTCACGCCGAACCTTCATGAAGACGGCTGGTGCCACTGCGGTGGGGGCGCTCGCCGCTCCCTACGTCAAGACCGCATACTCTGCCGGCAAGCTGAAACTGGGCCTATGGGACCACTGGGTGCCCGGCGCCAACGAGGCGCTGGAACAGATCCTGACCCGCTGGGGCGAAAACAACGGCGTGGAAGTCACGATCGACTTCATCACGTCGATTGGCAACAAGTTGCTGCTCACGGCCCAGGCCGAGTCGCGCGCCGGCTCGGGCCACGACATCTACTCGCACGCGTTCGCGATGGTGCCGCTGTTCAAGCATCGGCTGGTGGCCGTGGACGACGTGGTCGAGGACATCCTTTCCACCCAGGGGCCGATCGCCGAGATCTCAAGGTTTTCCGCCTTCCTCGATGGCGCATGGAGGGGGAGTCCCTCGCCCACGGGAACGCTCTCGTACCCGACGGTCGCTCGCCGCGACCTGTTTCTGGAGCATGCAGGAATCGACCTCACGGAACTGTTCCCCGCCAGCGATTCACGGGATCCTGCCAAGATCGACGGCTGGGACTGGGAGGCCTTCCTTCAAGCTGCGGCAGGGCTGCACGCGGCCGGACGCTCGTTCGGCGCCCCGCTGGCGACCACGCCCGACGGCAGCGCCTGGCTGGCCCACCTTTTCGCTTCCTACGGCGCAGCCATGGTGGACGAACAAGGGGAAGTCGTGGTCAATTCGGATGCCGTCCGCGAAGTGCTCGAGTACCTGATCCGAATCGCCGAGTTCATGCCCAACAGCGTGTACGCATGGGACGACGCCAGCAATAACCGCTGGATCATCTCGGGAGAGGGCGGCGCAATCTTCAACCCGCCGAGCGCGTGGGCCGTCGCTAAACGCGACAATCCGGACGTGGCCAGACACATCTGGCATTTCGACGTCCCCCGGGGACCGGCCGGCAGGTTCCGCGCCTTTACGTCGTTCTTCTGGGGCATCTGGGACTTCTCCGAGAACCAGTCGGCAGCCCGCGATCTACTGCGTTACGTCGCCGAGCCGGAAGTGGTGACCCAGATGCTGCGGGCCTCTCAGGGCTTCGACCTCCCCATGATCCGCTCGCACTACAACCATTCGCAGGTCTGGGCTGAGGCGGAGCCTCCGGCAGGAGTCCTCTACAACTACGCTATGCTCGGAGACGAGCGGACGGTGTTTGCCGGCTATCCCGCCCCCCCGGAAATCGGGGCGCGGATAGCGACGCAGCAGATCCTCCCCACGCTGGCCGCATTGGTCACGCAGGGCGGCGAAACCATCAACGATGCCATCGGCTGGGCCGAGAACGAGCTCGAAGGGGTACTCCGCGGCTAGTCGCCGCGGATCAGCCGGTCGGGAAGTGATGCAGGGAACAGGCTCCGACTAGTGCGCGTGCTTCCCCCGCTTCTCCGGCGCAAACCCGCCGTCGCGGTACTCATGTGCGTGCCGCTGTTCGGGCTCATTCTCGGCCTCGTGGCGTATCCGTTCTTCCACGCACTCTTCCTGGCCACCCTCAACAAGGCGGAAACCGCGTTCGTCGGGCTGGACAATTTCAGCTTCCTGTTCGGACGCCAGACGTTCTGGATGGTGGTTCGCCAGAGCCTGCTGTTCGCGCTCGTGGCCGTCGTCTTCAAGGCACTGATCGGACTCGCGGCGGCCCATGCCATCAACACAATCCCCACCAAGGGTCAGCGCAAATGGCGCGGCATGATGCTGATTCCGTGGGTCATTCCGCCAGCCCTCTCCACCCTCGGATGGTGGTGGCTGTTCGAGCCCACCTACAGCGCGATCAACTGGGGGCTGACGAAGCTGGCCGTGCCGGCCGTGCCGTGGCTGTCCGATACGTTCTGGGCCCGGTTCTCGATCATCCTCGTCAATGTCTGGGTCGGTGCCCCGTTCTTCCTGATCATGTATCTGGCGGCCCTCAAGTCGATTCCCGGCGAGCTCTATGAGGCGGCCGAGATGGACGGTGCCGGCCCCTGGCAGAAGTTCTTCTACATCACGCTGCCGATGATCCGGAACATCATCGCCATCACCACGCTGTTCTCGATCATCGTCACCCTCGCCAATTTCGACATCGTCCGCGTCCTGACCCAAGGCGGGCCGCTCAATACGACCCACCTGTTTGCCACGTACGCATTTCGGGTGGGTATCGAGTCCGGCGACATTCCGTTGGGCGCGGCGGTCTCGCTGTTCATGTTCCCGATGCTGGCCATTCTCGCCTTCATCATTCTCCGAAACGTGCGCCGTCGGGCGGCGAGCCTCGCATGACCGCCGTTCCGGTCACGGGAGCCACGAGTCTTCGGGCCAACCGCCGGTGGGCGCTGATCGCCGCCTACGCGTGCCTCGGCGTCTTCGTGGTCTTCTTCCTGTTCCCGCCGTACTACATGCTGGTCACGTCGCTGAAGACGAATGCGGAGATTGCCGAACTCGCCTCCAATCCCTGGATCGTGACCGACGGCGTGACGTTCGGCCACTACGAACACCTGCTCACGGAATCGTCGTTTCCGAGGTTCTTCCTGAACACGACCATCGTCACGGTGGTCGTGGTCGCCATCACCATGGTGATCAGCGTGCTCGCCGCGTACTCGCTGGCACGGCTGCGGTTCTGGGGCTCCGGCGTGCTCGCCACCGGCGTGTTCCTCACCTACCTGGTGCCGGACACGCTGCTGTTCATCCCCCTGTTCAAGATCGTGGGTTGGCTCGGTCTGCTCGACACGTACTGGTCGTTGATCCTCGTGTACCCGACCCTTACCGTCCCATTCTGCACGTGGATCATGATCGGCTATTTCGGATCGATCCCGCGCGAACTCGATGAGGCGGCACTGATCGACGGCGCCAACCATCTGCAGATGCTGCTCAAGGTCTTCATTCCGGTGGCCCTGCCGGGGCTGATCGCGGCGACGATTTTCGCGTTCACGGTGGCGTGGGCCAATTTCCTCTACCCGCTCGCCTACATCTATTCCGAATCGGAGATGGTCCTGACCGTCGGAACGGTCACGACGCTCATCAAGGGCGACGTGTTCCACTGGGGTGGGCTGATGGCCGGCGCGCTGCTCGCCGCGGCACCTCCCGTGATCCTGTACGCGTTCCTGATGGACTACTACATTGCCGGTCTCACCTCGGGCGCGACCAAAGGCTGATCCCGATGGCAGACGTAACCCTCCAGAACCTCGTCAAGACCTTTGACACCGTGGAAGCGGTGCGGGGCATCGACTTGCGGATTCCGAATAACGAATTCGTGGTCCTCGTCGGGCCGTCCGGCTGCGGCAAGAGCACCGTGCTCCGCATGATCGCGGGATTGGAAGACATCACCTCGGGCGACATCCGGATCGGTGATCTCCGCGTCAACGACGTGCCGCCCAAGGACCGGAACATCGCGATGGTGTTCCAGAACTATGCGTTGTACCCGCACATGACGGTCGAGCAGAACATGTCCTTCGGCCTGCGGCTCCGAAAGGTCGCCAAGTCGGAGATCCGCGGCAAGGTCCAGCGCGCCGCGGACATCCTCGGCATAGCGGAACTGCTCGGGCGGCGGCCGCGGGAGCTCTCGGGCGGGCAGCGGCAACGGGTCGCGATGGGGCGCGCCATCGTCCGCGATCCGCAGGTGTTCCTGTTCGACGAACCCCTGAGCAACCTTGACGCCAAGCTCCGAGGCCAAATGCGGATCGAGATCCAGCGGCTCCATCAGCAGCTTCGGACGACCACCATCTACGTCACGCACGACCAGGTGGAGGCCATGACTCTCGCCGATCGCGTCGTGGTCATGAACGCCGGCCGGATCGAGCAGGCAGGAACCCCCGACGAGGTGTATCACCAGCCGCGCACACGCTTCGTGGCCGGCTTCATGGGGTCGCCCGCCATGAATTTCCTCAACTGCCAGGTCACCGAAGAAAACGGCCACACGGTGGCGCGCCTGGCCGACGGCCCAGCGCTGCCGCTCCCGACCGAGCAGGCCGCGCGCGTGCGCAGCTACGCCGGTCGGACCCTGGTGGCCGGCCTCCGGCCTGAAAACATCCGCGAGGCGGCCAGCCACGACGGCGGCAACAGCAGCGGTGTCCCGCATGACGTCTCGATCGACATCGTGGAGCCTCTCGGTCGCGAAACAATCGTCTATTTCAGGCTGGGTGACAGCACCCTGTGCGCGCGTGTTGGGACCGAGGTACATCCGCGGGCGGGCGAGCAGACGTCACTCGTATTTCACCCCGACAGACTGCACCTGATCGACCCCGAGACCGACCTCGTGCTGTGAGCCGGGGCTCCGTCGGCCACGCGTCGAGACACCGTCAGTACCGGGCCCTCGGGTGATGCCCGAGGTCAGCAATGCCGTACGGCGGGGCCTGCAGACCGTCGTCGGAGCGGCCGGCATCTTTACCGATCCCGCGGACCTTGAAGCTCACCTGGTCGACGAACGCGGGGCCTTCCGGGGCGTTTCCCCGGTACTCCTCAAGCCCGCCACGACCGACGAGGTCGCCGCGATCGTACGAATCTGCGCGGACGCCGGCGTCGGTATCGTTCCGCAGGGCGGACGGACCGGCCTTTGCGGTGGAACGGTACCTGTGACGCCGGGGGGCGAGGTCCTGGTCAGCCTCGAGCGCCTGCGGCGGATTCGGGAGTTGGATGCGCAGGGATTCACGATGACCTGCGAGGCGGGCTGCATCCTGCAAACCCTGCAGAATGAAGCAGAGAGCGCCGATCGCCTCTTCCCCCTGTCATTGGCGGCAGAAGGGAGCTGCACCATTGGCGGCAATCTCTCCACCAACGCGGGCGGGATCAACGTGCTGCGGTACGGCATGGCCCGGAATCTCACCCTTGGTCTTGAAGTGGTGCTTCCGGACGGGACGCTGTGGGACGACCTCGGCGCCCTGCGGAAGGACAACCGCGGCTACGACCTGAAACAGCTGTTCATCGGCGCCGAGGGGACGCTCGGAATCATCACCTGCGCGACCATGGAGCTCTTCCCCCGACCCCGGGACGTGGATACCGCGTTCCTCGCGGTGGCCGATCCCGAGGCGGCCCTCCAGCTGTTCGCTGTCGCACGCGAGGTGGCCGCCGACATGATGGTCGCCTTCGAGCTGAACGACCGAAATGCCCTGGACATGGTGTTCCGACACATGGACGGCGTCCGCGATCCGTTTCCCACCCGGTACAGCTGGTACGTGCTGCTTGAGCTCACGGCCGGCGTCGACGGCCACGCCCGGGCCGCCGGCGAGCAAATTCTCGCGGCAGCGGTCGACCGCGGTCTCGTGCTGGATGGCGTACGCGCCGAGAGCCTCGCCCACCGCGCCGGATTGTGGCGCCTGCGGGAGACCGTGACCGAGGCGCAGAAGCACGAGGGGCGCAGTCTCAAACACGATATCTCGGTTCCTGTGGTCGCGGTCCCGCAGTTCATCGACGAAGCCACGGCGGCGGTCCAGCGCTACTGGCCGGGATACCGGGTGCTCGCGTTCGGCCACGTGGGTGACGGCAACATCCACTTCAACGTGTTCGGGCCGCCCGGAGATGACGGCAACCGCCTGTTTGCGGAAAGCGACGCGATCGAGGAAGCCGTGTTCGCGATCGCCGATCGAATGCAGGGAAGTTTCAGCGCCGAGCATGGGATCGGACAGCTGAAGCGCCGGGCCCTCCGGCAGTACGCCCCGGCCGGGTCCCTCGAGATGATGAAGGCCTTGAAACGCACGCTTGACCCGCAGGGGATCATGAATCCCGGCAAGGTGGTGTGAGCCACGCTCAGGCTTCCAGCAGCTCCTGGAACGCCGCCTCGTCCAGCACCTCGATGTTCAATTCTTCGGCCTTTCGCCGCTTGGCGCCCCCACCTTCCCCGGCGACGAGGTAGTCGGTCTTCGCGGAAACCGCGGACGCCACGCGCGCACCAAGTGCTTCCGCACGGGCCTTGGCCTCGTTCCGGGAGAGTCCGGCCAGCGTTCCCGTGAACACCAGCGTCCGACCGGAGAGAGGAGAATCGGCAGCCGGCGCTTCCGCATCCTGCACGTTCACTCCGGCCGCCCGGAGGTTGTCCACGACGGTTCGCGTGGACGGGTCCGTGAAATGGTCGACCAAGGCACGGATCTGCGCCGCGCCGATCCCGTCCACGCCCGCCAACTCGGCGTACTCCGGCGTTTCCGGGTCTTGTGCGCGCTCGGCCAGTTCCATGAGCCTGCCGAGTGACTCGGCAGCCCGTGCCAGTTGCGCGGCGTTTCCCTGACCGACGTGCCGGATCCCCAGCGCGAACAGAAATCGCTCCAGCGCGACGTCCCTTGCCCCATGAATGGCGGTGCGAAGGTTGTGGACCGATGTCGGTCCCCAGCCCTTTTCGTCGCTCAGAGCCTGCAACCACTGCTCGTCTTCGGCTACCAGGAAGATGTCAGCGGGCTCGCGAATATCGCCACGGTCCCAGAAAGCCCGCAGTTGGCGCTCTCCCAGACCGTCGATCGCGAGGGCATGCCGGCTCACGAAATGCACCAGTTGCTGGAATGCCTGCGCCTCGCAGGCTCGGCCGCCCGGACACCGGGTCACGACCTCGTCGGGTTCACGCTCTACCGGGCGACCGCAGGCCGGGCACCGCTCCGGGAATTCGAACGATGCCGACGTTTCCGGTCGACCATCGAGATCGACGTCCACGACCTGCGGGATCACGTCGCCCGCGCGCTGGACCGTCACGAGGTCGCCCTCGCGGACGTCGAGACGATCAATCTCATCGCGGTTGTGAAGCGTGGCCCGCCCGACCACCACGCCGCCCACCGTCACGGGTTGGAGCCTCGCGACCGGTGTCAGGGCTCCCGTTCGGCCGACCTGCACGTCGATCGATAGGACGCGCGTCTTGGCACGTTCGGCCGGAAACTTGCGGGCGACGGAATGACGCGGCGCGCGCGTGGAGGCACCCAGCCGCTGCTGCCAATCCAGACGGTCCACCTTGTACACGATCCCGTCCACGTCGAATCCGAGCTCCGAACGGTTCGCGTAGAGCTGTTCGGCGAACCGCACCATGGCATCGATGTCCCGGCAGACCTCGGTGCCTGGCGTGACATTGAAACCGTGGCCGGCCAGCCGCTCCCTGGCCTTCGTCACCGTTTCTCCGAGCGCCTCAGAAGTCTCACCCCAGCTATGGACGAAGAACCCGAGGTCGCGTTCGGCCGTGATCACCGGATCGATCTGCCGAACGGACCCGGCCGCGGCATTGCGGGGATTCACGAACGCGCGCTTGCCGGACGCCAGTTGCTCGGCGTTCAAACGGTGAAAGGACTCGATCGGGAAGTACACCTCGCCGCGCACTTCAAGGCGTGCGGGTGGCCGGCCCTGCAGCCGCTCCGGCACGGCGGCGATCGTCCTGAGATTGCGCGTGACGTCCTCGCCGTCCCGTCCATCGCCGCGGGTAGCGCCTACCGCCAGCTCGCCATCGTCGTACCGCAGGGAGGCCGACAGGCCGTCGATCTTCGGCTCGGCCGCTATCGCGATCTCGACCGCCGGGTCCAGGTTGAGAAACTTTCGGACCCGTTCCACGAATTCTTGCAACTCGTCGTCGGTAAAGACGTTGTCCAGCGACAGCATGGGTTGCGGATGCCGTACTTTGCGGAAGCCGGAGGTCGGGGGCGCGCCGACCCTTCCCGACGGGCTGTCGTTTCGAACCAGCTCCGGCCAATGCTTCTCGATCTCCGAGTTTCGGCGACGGAGAGCGTCGTAGTCCGCATCCGAGATCTTCGGTGAGTCATCGATGTAGTACGCGCGGTCGTGCCGCAGGATGGCGGCCGACAGCCGGGCGAGTTCGGACCGGGCTTCCTCCCGGCTGAGTGCCGCCACGGCGGTCGCGGCGGTATCGGCGGTCACTTGCCCCCTTCCTGCAACAGCCGCTTTGCGGCGGCGCGAGCCTCTTCGGTCAGTCCGCTGCCAGACATCATGCGTGCAATTTCCTCGACGCGGGCGGCCTCGTCGAGTTCCGAAGCCGACACCGCATCTTCAGACCGAAGGATCAGCCATTGGCGCCGGCCGCGGGCCGCCACTTGCGGCTGGTGGGTAACCGCGAACACCTGGTGGCGCCGGGCGAGGCGCGCCAGGCGCGCGCCCACTGCATCCGCCACCGCACCTCCAACGCCCGCATCGATTTCATCGAACACGAGCGTTGCCGGTTCGGTGACCCGTGCCAGGACGATATGGACCGCCAGCAGGAACCTGGACAGTTCGCCGCCCGAAGCGATTCGCTCAAGGGGTCCGATGGCGGCCCCCTTCATGGTCGCGACGCCGAAACGCACGCGCTCTCCGCCGTGCGGCCCCCACTTGTCACGCGGTAATTCTTCGAGCTCCGTCACGAACCGCGCGCGTCCCATGCGGAGCGCCTCGAGTTCGTCACCGATGCGCTCGTCAAGGAACGCTGCCGCTTTCCGGCGACCCGCGCCCAGCACCTCGACCGCGGCCTCATACGCTTGGCGAGCGGCACCGGCCGCTTCCTCGAGTTCCTTCACACGGTGCTCGTCAGCGTCGGTCTTCGCCGCCTGTTCACGCAGTTCCCCGAGCACCGTGCGCAGTTCATCCGGGGGCACGCCGTGGCGACGAGCCGCGGCCCGGAGTGCAAACAGCCGGGTTTCCACCTGTTCCAGTTCGTTCGGGTCCAACTCGAGGTCTGCGCGCACCGCGTCGAGCAGGTTTCGGGCCTCCCCCAGTTCGACCAACGCACGGTGCAGCGTCGACTTTAGCTCTGCGAACGGGCCCGAAACTTCCGGAAGCCCGTCGAGGGCAGCCGCCGCGTCGTGCAGGGACGGCGTCGCAGCAGCCGGGGTCGACCCCTCGCCCATGATGGCGGCCAATTGTTCGATCACCGCCAAGACCCGGCCGCTCTGCATCAGGAACGATCGGCGCTCCGCCAACTGTTCGGCTTCGCCGGGCTCAGGCGCCAAGGCCTCCAGCTCTGTCAGCCGGGCCCGGATTTCCTCCTCGGCGGCACGGGTGCTTGCCAGTCCTTCGGCGGCCTCGCGATGGGCCGCTTCGGCTTCACGCCAAGCCCGATACCGCTTGCCGAGGTTCCGCAACTCTCGGGACAGACTTCCGAACGCGTCCAGGAAGCCCTGATGCCTGGTGGCATCAAGCAACCCCCTCCGGTCGTGCTGGCCATGAATCTGCAGCAAGCGATGACCGAGTTGCTCGAGCAGGCGGACCGTCACCGGCACGTCATTGATGAAGGCCCCGCCCCGGCCGTTCCGCGCCAGCACCCGGCGACACAGCAACGCGCCATCGCTCTGGATCCCGTGCTCGGAGGCAAATGCCACTGCCGGATGGTCGGCACCCACCTTGAACGACGCGGTGACGACTCCGTCGTCCGCTCCGACCCTCACCAGGCTGGCATCGGCCCGTCGACCCGTCGCCAGCGCGAGCGCTTCCATCAGCACCGACTTGCCCGCGCCGGTTTCACCCGACAACACGCAAAAGCCCGGGCCGAACGAAAAATCGAGAGCCTCGATCAGAACAACATTCCGGACCGAGAGGCTGATCAGCACGAGATGCCCCGCCCGATCAGAACAGTCCGAAGAACCAGGAGGACCGCGGAATCTCCGGCCCATCTCCTTCAAGCAAGTCGTAGGCGTACGCGTACCAACGGTTATTCGGATAGTTGTGGCCGAGTACGGCCGCGTGCAGACGTGCTTCGCTCTCGAGGCCGAGGGCCAGGTTCAACTCGACCATCCGGGCGAGAGCCTCGGCGACATGCGTGGTCTCGGGGTACGATCGGACGACCGTCGCGAACCGACGCAGCGCGGCAGGATATTGACGCAGTTGAAGATAGGTCCGGCCCACCTCCATCTCCTTGCCCCCGAGATGGTCGTAGACGAGATCGAGTTTCACCGCGGCGTCGCGCGCGTAGACGCTGCCGGGATAGCGGGCAATCACACCCTCCAACGCCTCTCTGGCAAGCCGGGTTTGCGTCTGGTCACGCCGGACATCCGGAATTTGCTCGTAGTGACACAGGGCGATCAGGTACCGGACATAGGGCACGTCAGAACTGCCCGGGTGCAGATCGATGAAGCGCTCGGCCGCCGCGACCGCCAGAGTGTAGTCGTTCTTCAGGTAGTTGGCGTACGCGACCAGCAGCTGCGCCCGCGTGGCCCATTCCGAATACGGATACTGGGCTTCGACCTGCTCGAATTCCGTGACGGCGAGCACATAGTCGTCGTCAAGCAGCGCGTCGAGAGCGGAGTTGTAGATCTTCTCCATCGGGCGCTCGACGACCGGCTCCGGGTCCTGAAACACGGAGCATCCGACCAGCAGCACCGCCAATGCGAGCGATGCCGCGATTCGCGAGCAGGGCCAGCGGCGGTCGAGGGAGGAGACGGGCATTTGGGGTGTATACCACGCGAAACGGGTCGTGGGGCCCGGCGCTCCCGGCGCCGGCACCACCGGCGCCGGATGCCGGAAGACCGATCAAGAGCCTGAAGAAATTCGCAAGAATGTCACACCTACCCAGATTCGGTTGAGGACGATCGGGGAGCGCCAACGGCACGGCCAGGACGCCTTCCACGCTCACTTCCACCGACATTCGCGTGCCTTGAGACGCGCCGGCACAGCACCCCCCGGCGGGCAACCCGCATCGGCTGTTCGCGTTTCGTACGGCTGCACCCTGACTGCTCAGGGTCGGGTTCGTGCGACTGGCACACCGGCGATCGCGGCAATTCCTCGCGCCATCCGGCGCGGCCCGCGTGGTGGTCATCCGGGCACACGGGGCCGTGTATCGTGGCTCCCCACCGGCGCACGAGTTCCAGTCCGATGGCTTCCTACGACGAATTTCTGACCTTTGCGCACGAACTCGCCGATCTCGCCCGTACGGCGATCCAACCGCTATTTCGGTCCCGCGATGCGATCGAAGTCAAGAGCGGGAAAGGAAGCCGGCTGCAGCTGGTGACCAAGGCCGACCGGGCGGCCGAAGCCAGGATGCGCGACGCCATCGGCCGCCGCTTCCCCCATCACGGTGTCGTGGGCGAGGAATACGGGTCCGAAAATTCGGACGCCGAGCACACGTGGATTCTCGACCCGATCGACGGCACCAAGGCGTTTGTCGCCGGATTGCCGGTCTTCGGCACACTCGTCGGACTGCTGGAGCAAGGGCGCCCGACGATCGGCGTCATCGATCAGGCGATCACGGGAGAACGCATGTGGGGTGCGCCACAGGGAGCCTGGCTAAACGGCGAGCTGGTGACCACCTCCCGCCCGGCGGATCCGGAGCGCATGATCGTCGCGATGACGGAGCCGGGCATGATTCGCTCTGCCGCCGCTCGCGCGGCCTTCCAGCGGCTGGCCGATGAGGCCCTGTTTGTGCGGTACGGCACGGATTGCTGGGGGTATGCGATGCTGGCCGCCGGCTACATCGACGTGGTCGTGGAATCCGATATCAAGCCTTGGGATGTGCTGCCGGGAACGGCGATCATTTCCGCGGCTGGTGGCATCGCCAGCGCGTGGGACGGGTGCCGTCCAGGATCCAACGGAACCGTCCTCGCCGCCGGCGATCCGGACCTGCATACGGCGCTCGTCGATCGCTTTCCAGATACCGACGACTAGCGACCTTCCAACCTTGGTCACGGCGATCCGCCCCGGCCCGACAGCGCGGACGGGCCTAGCCGCCGAACGTGTCCACGTCGTGGTACGTGGCCCGGCAAATCCAGTTCCGGACCGACGAGGGCTTGCACGACGTCCGTCGCTCTTCTACGAAACTGCAGTCAGGGGAACGCTTGCCGGAAACGTCGGGCGCGGGCACCCGGGGCGAAGGGCCGGTGGCAGGCCATGCGCCGCTATCGGGCGGGGGTCGACCCCGTCAAGGAGGCCAAGCTGTCGACTGTAATCGGGGCTAACGGAATACCGCCGGAGAGTTCGAACCTCAGCCCGACCGACCTCGTCGATGATCTGGAGAACTTCGCCGAATTCGGAACACAGACCCAGGTCGAGACGATCGACGGTGTGCGGTATTTCGTTAACGAGTTCTGGACCTCACGGCAACGCCAAGCACATCGCATTCATGAAGTCTCGTACCGCGCCTGCTTCAAACCGCAGCTCCCGGGGTTCTACATCCGGCGCCTGACGGCCAGGAACGACGTTGTCTACGACCCTTTCATGGGCAGGGGTACGACTCCGATCGAGGCGGCACTGGCCGAACGGATTCCCTACGGGAACGACACCAACCCACTGAGCAAGGCCTTTGCCGAGCCCCGTATCAACCCGCCCACCCAATCCGAGGTCCTGACGCGGCTCCGGTCGATTCCGTGGGACAGTTTCACCCGCGTTGACCACGACGATCTGGAGGCCTTCTACCATCCGGAGACCCTCGCCCGGATCGAAGGGCTTCGACGATGGATTTTGGACCGTCAGGACGCCGGTTACCTAGATTTGGTGGACAAGTGGATCCGAATGATTGCGATCAACCGGCTGACCGGGCATTCGTCCGGGTTCTTCTCGGTGTACACCATGCCGCCCAACCAAGCGGTGTCGCTGGAACGGCAGCGGATCATCAACCGGCGTCGCAATCAGGTGCCGCCCCGCCGAGATGTTCCAGCGATCATTGAGCGAAAGTCGCGGTCCCTGCTGTCATCGCGCGTGCTGCCGGCGGCCAGGCGCCACCTGCTGTTGACCGAGCAATCGAACGAAACGTTCCAAATCCCGTCCGGGGCGGTCGCCTTGACCGTGACCTCTCCCCCATTCCTCGACGTGGTCGATTACGTGACCGACAACTGGCTTCGGTGCTGGTTCCTAGGAATCGACCCCCACGAAGTCAGGCTTTCCCAGCTCCGGAACGTCGACGACTGGCAGCAGTTCATTCGCTCCACGCTCGCGGAACTGGCCCGGGTCACGAGGTGGGGGGGGCATATCGCCTTCGAGGTGGGCGAGGTCCGTAACGGATCCGTCCGTCTGGAAACCCATGTCGTGGCCGCCGCCGAGGGATTGCCGCTGGAAGTCATCGGCGTGATGATCAACCAGCAGGAATTCACCAAGACCTCCAACTGTTGGGGTGTTGCGAACAACCGGCGTGGAACAAACAGCAACCGCATTGTCTTGATGCGCAAGGTCTGACGCGGGGCGCGATGTTGACCTGTCGGGGCGATCCATTACGCTCCGCTTGTCCTCCCGCGGGAGAGTTCGGTGCATGTCACCGACGCCGAAGGAGCAACGGGGCCTCGGAACCTCTCAGGCACCAGGGACCGCGGGAATGGAGCACCTCTGGAGAGTGGCGAAGGTGACTTCGCCCACCGAAGGGGTAAGTCCGATATCCATTCCGGGCGTCGGACGAATCTCTCAGGTCCCATGACAGAGGAGGCCTTGCCCGGCATCGGTTGATCCGTGCCGGAGGGAGGCGCTCCTGCCGGGATCCTCGCAAGGTACAGCGCGGCCCACACCGCTCCACGACCTGCACATGGCCCTCGGGGGCAAGCTGGTGCCGTTTGCCGGCTGGGAACTCCCCGTCCAGTACGAGGGCATCCTCGCGGAACATCGCTGGACCCGGGAATCGGCGTCGCTGTTTGACGTATCCCACATGGGCCAGGTCGAGGTCTCCGGCAACGACGCCGCCGGCCAGCTCGAGACCGTCGTTCCGGCCAGCCTCCAGAGCCTGCCCGAGGGCCGCACCCGGTACGCGGTCATCACCAACGACGACGGCGGAATCGTGGACGATCTCCTCGTGACCCGCCGGGCCGACGACATCTTCCTGGTCATCAATGCGGCCAGGATCGACGCTGACCTAACGTGGTTCCGGTCACGCTTGCCCGCGCTCATGTTCAACTACCGCCAAGAGCGGGCGCTGCTCGCCCTCCAGGGGCCGAAGGCGGCCGACGCCTTGTCCGACCTGATTCCGGCCGCACTCGAATTGGCGCCGTTCGCCTACGGGGAGTTTGAGCTCCTCGGCGTGCCCTGCACGTTCAGCCGCAGCGGATACACCGGCGAGGACGGTTTTGAGATCGGCTGCGACGGGCCGGCCGCCGTGTCGGTCGCCGAGGCACTGCTAGCCCGTTCGGAGGTGCGGCCAGCTGGCCTCGGGGCGCGCGACAGTCTTCGACTCGAGGCCGGTCTCTGCCTCTACGGGAGCGACATCGACGCCGACACCAGTCCTGTCGAAGCGGGATTGGCGTGGACATTCGGTGCGCGACGGCAGGGCGCCCTCGCGGTGCCCGGCGGTGCGCGCATCGAACGTGAACTGGCGAACGGTCCCACCCGACGACGCGTGGGACTCCTGCCTGAAGGGCGCGGCGTGGTCCGCGGCGGCGCCGTGGTCCTGGACGCATCCGGACACGAGATCGGCGAGGTCACCAGCGGGACCTTTTCGCCGTCGCTCGGTGTTCCCATCGGGATGGGATACGTCGCCACCGAGCATTCCGAACCCGGCGCCGCGCTCCAGGTCGAACTCCGAGGGCGGAAGGTGCCGGCCAGGGTGACCCCGCTTCCGTTCGTGCCCCCTCGCCGCCACCAGACGCGGCCCACCTGAGGAAAAGCGTATGCCAAACCTTCGCTACACCAAGGACCATGAATGGGTCTCCGTGCACGGCGATCTCGCCACCATCGGCATCACCGAGTACGCGCAGGACCAGCTGGGTGACATCGTGTTTGTCGAGCTGCCCGAGGTCGGCCGGACCGTTGCCGCCGGCGAGGAGGTTGCTGTCGTCGAATCGGTCAAGGCCGCATCCGAAGTTTATGCGCCGGTGGCGGGGCAGGTCGCGGAGACCAACCCGGTCCTGAGCGACGCACCGGAAACCGTCAATGCAGATGCCACCGGCGACGGCTGGTTCCTCCGGATCCGGATGGCTGACCCGGGAGAATTTGACCGGCTTCTGGATGAAGCAGCCTATGCAGCGCTGACCGGCGAGGCCTGATCCCATGCGCTGGCTTCCGAACACCGACGCGGATCGCCGCGCCATGCTGGACCGAATCGGGGTGCCGGCGATCAACAACCTGTTCTCGGACGTGCCGTCCGAAGTGCTCGACCCAGTGCTGGACCTACCTCCGGCGGCCAGCGAGATCGAGATCGGGCGGGTTTTCGAAGAACTGAGCGACCGGAATCGCGCTGCTGGGGACGGGCCGTTCTTCCTCGGCGCCGGCGCGTACCGCCACTACATCCCGGCCAGCGTCGACGCGCTGATCCAGCGCGGGGAATTCCTGACCTCATACACGCCCTACCAGCCGGAGATCAGCCAGGGCACCCTTCAGACCCTGTTCGAGTTCCAGACGCAAGTGGCCTTGCTGACCGGGTGCGAGGTCGCCAATGCCTCGATGTACGACGGCTCGACGGCGTGCGTGGAAGCCACCCTGATGGCCGCTCGCATCACCCGACGCAACCGGATTGCGGTGGTCGACCGCCTACACCCACACTGGCATGAGACCCTGGCGACGTACTTCCACTTCGCAGGCCTGGAGCTGGTCCCGCTGTCGGGCGCCGAGCCAGGGCAATGGCTGCCGGCAAGTCCCGACGCACTTCCCGACGACTGCGCGGCCGTGGTGGTGCAGTACCCGGACGTCTTCGGCGCCGTGGGCGATCTGCGGCCCTGGGCAGAGGCGGCGCATGCCGCCGGTGCCCTGCTGATCGTGGCAGTCCCCGAAACGGTCGCGCTGGGTGCGCTCCGTTCGCCCGGCGAAGACGGAGCGGACATCGTGGTTGCCGAAGGACAGTCGCTAGGCGTGGGCCTGGCGTTCGGCGGACCGTACGTCGGCTTGTTCGCAACCCGGGACAAGTACGTACGGAACATGCCGGGGCGGCTCGCCGGTGAAACGGTGGACACCGAGGGCGAACGCTCATTCGTATTGACTCTCGCCGCGCGCGAGCAGCACATCCGACGCGGCCG
Organism: Rhodospirillales bacterium; assembly: GCA_028824295.1. Lineage (NCBI taxonomy): Bacteria > Pseudomonadati > Pseudomonadota > Alphaproteobacteria > Rhodospirillales > Rhodospirillales bacterium. Next base: position 65,493 of record JAPPED010000022.1, read on the forward strand.
TGCTACAAGCAACATCTGTACCAACAGCGGGCTGTGTGCGCTCGCCTTTTCCGTCCATCTCTCGCTCCTCGGCGAAACCGGTCTGGCTCGCCTCGCCCGCCTGAACCACGAGGCTGCCGTCCGGACGGCAGAGCGCATTGACGCGATCGATGGCGTCAGCATTGCCAACCACACGTTCTTCAATGAATTCCTGGCTGCTCTCGATCGTCCTGCCAAGGACGTGGCCACGGCCATGCAGCGGGAGCACGGCGTGCTGGCCGGCGTACCCGTCTCTCGCCTTTACCCGGACCGCGACGACCTCGCGAACCATCTCCTGATTGCAGCCACAGAACTCACGACTGACGACGACATCGAGCGCCTGGGCACCGCCTTCGAGGAGACACTGCGATGAGCGGCACCCAGTCCGGCGCCCCGGACCGCGCCGAACCTCTCCTGTTTGACCTCGGGTCGCCGGGCCGGAGCGGCATCGATCTGCCGGCGCCCGCAGGCGGCGCGACACGGCTCGGCTCCGCCGAACGGACGACAGGAATCGGGCTGCCCGATCTCGACGAAGCGACCGTGGTGCGCCACTACACTCGCCTTAGCCGCCTCAACCACGGAATCGATACCGCCTTCTATCCGCTGGGATCGTGCACGATGAAGCACAATCCCCGGCTCCACGAAAAGCTCGCCCGGCTGCCTGGCTTCGCCGACGTGCACCCGCTGCAGCCGGTCTCCACCGTGCAGGGAGCCCTCACGGTGATCGACGAACTGGCACGCTGGCTGCGGATCCTCACCGGGTTGCCGGCGGTGGCGATGTGGCCTGCTGCCGGGGCCCACGGAGAGCTGTGCGGCCTGATGGCCATCAGGGCAGCGCATGAAGCCAAGGGCGAGGCACGCCACCGCATACTGGTGCCGGATTCCGCCCACGGAACGAACCCGGCGACCGCTGCGTTTTGCGGGTTTGAGGTGGAGAAGGTCCAGGAAGGTCCCGACGGGCGCGTCGATACCGCAAGCCTCGAAGCGGCCCTTGGCCCCGACGTCGCCGCCATCATGCTGACCAATCCGAACACCTGCGGCGTGTTCGAATCCGACATTCAGGCAATGGCGGACGCGACCCATGCCGCGGGGGCCTACTTCTACTGCGATGGCGCCAATTTCAATGCCCTGGTGGGAAAGGTGAAGCCGGGCGATCTGGGCGTGGACGCCATGCACATCAACCTGCACAAGACCTTTTCCACACCGCACGGCGGCGGCGGCCCGGGCGCCGGTCCCACAGTGCTGTCTGCGGCCCTCGCGCCGTTTGCGCCGCTGCCATGGGTCCTGCACGAGGACGGTGGACAGCTTCGCCTGCTGGAGCAGGCGACCGGCCCGGCCGGTGCCAGCTTCGGGCGGCTGCGGGCTTTCCACGGCCAGATGGGGACCTTCGTGCGGGCTCTGGCGTACTGTCTGAGCTACGGCCGGGAGGGGATCCGGCAGGTTGCCGAGGACGCCGTGCTCAATGCCAACTACCTGCGCTCGGCGCTGGCCGACACCCTGTCTCCGGCCTACCCGGGACCGTGCATGCACGAGTGCCTGTTCGACGACTCGTTTCTTGACGGTACCGGCGTAACCACGCTCGACTTTGCCAAGGCCCTGATTGAGCGTGGATTTCATCCTCCGACGGTCTATTTTCCGTTGGTGGTTTCAGGGGCGCTGCTGGTGGAGCCCACTGAAACGGAAAGCCGGACCACGCTGGATTCTTTCATCGAGGCTGCCCGCGACCTGGCGGCCCGTGCCCACGGCTCCGAGGCGGGCAACTTTGCCGATGCGCCCGGGAATGCTCCCCGCCGGCGCGCCGATGAGACGCGAGCCGCACGAAGTCCCGTGCTCAGATGGAAACCTCTGGCGGCGGAACGCGGATGAGTACGCTCACCTGACGCCTTGACATTGGCATGCCCTATGTCTCAAGTGGCCTGCCTCTAGGCGCTGCACTGCCAACCCTGTCGCTACCTTGATCGCCGCCTCCCATTGCACTCGCCGCGTCTGCGGCACGATTTGCCTGGTCCTGGCTTTCGGCCTGCCCGCGCCTGCTGCGGCCGGCGCAACGGCCGATGCTGCCTCCGAATGGAGTGAGGGCGAATCCTGGCGGACACGAATCGTTTCGGCCGTGACGGCGACCGGATCCCGCCCGACGCTCCCGCTCGGCCTGCAGGTGGAGCTTGACGACGGCTGGCATATCTACTGGCGAAGCCCGGGCGAAGCCGGACTGCCACCCACCCTCAGCGTCGGCCCTGATTCGGAGAATGTCGCGTCCGTCGAATTTGTGTGGCCCGCCCCGGAGCAGTCGGTCGAGCAGGGGCAACTGGTCACGCGCACCTACGCGGGAAACGTGCTCATCCCGATCCGCCTCCATGTCGAGGAGCCCGGGCGGCCGACCACGCTCAATGCCGGAATCGACTACCAGGTCTGCGCTCAGATCTGCATCCCCGTTCGGGCTGACGCGTTGCTGCACCTGCCGGCCGGAGCCGATCCCCCCAGTTCCCATGCCCGGACCATCGCCGAGGCGGAAGCGCGCGTCCCGGGCCCACCGCAGGCGGCCGGATTCGAGCGACTGACCGCCACCTTCAACGGGGTCCGCACGGTCCACGTCACGGCGGACAGCATGTTCGAACTGGATACGTCTCCGGAGCAGGTTGTCGCCTTCCTCGAGGGTCCAGAGGGAATCTTTTTCCGCAGTGACCGCGCGACCGTCTCGGCCGATAGGAAGACAGTCACGGTCGATGTCGATGTCCTGCCCCCGTTCGATCCCAAGCGACTCGAAGGATCCGACCTCGGTGTCACCCTGGTCACGGGTACGGCCAATGCACACCGCGAACTCGTCCTCGCCGGGGTGTCGGCCGCGACCGACGGAGACCTGACGCTCGGCGTCGCGTTCCTGCTGGCCCTGCTCGGAGGCCTGATCCTGAACCTGATGCCGTGCGTGCTGCCGGTACTCGGAATCAAGATTGCCCGGTTGATCGATGCGGCTGGGCGAGACCGGGCGGTCGTCTCCGCAAGCTTTCTCGCGACGGCAGCCGGCATCGTGGCGTCGTTCGGCCTGCTTGCCCTTCTGGTCGCCGCAATTCGGGCGGGCGGCCTGACGGCCGGTTGGGGGTTCCAGTTCCAGGTACCCGGGTTCATCGCGTTCCTTGCGGTGATCGTGCTGCTGTTCGCGGCAGTTCTTGCCGGCATCTGCGAGATTCGGCTGCCCGTCCGGGTGAACCGATGGTTCCTAGCTGCCGGCGGCGACGCCAAGGGGCGCGCCGGTGCGTTCGCGGAGGGTGCGTTTGCCACGGTTCTGGCCACGCCGTGCACCGCGCCCGTGGTCGGCACCGCGGTGGGCTTTGCGCTCACGCGCAGCTTCGGCGACATCCTGGTCGTGTTCCTGGGCCTCGGACTGGGCATGGCCGTCCCATGGCTGCTGGTCGCCATCCGGCCAGGTCTCCTTGGCATATTGCCCCGACCCGGCCCTTGGATGGGACGCCTCAAGCTGGTGCTGGCGCTCATGCTCCTCGGCACTGCCGTCTGGCTGCTGTACGTGTTGCACTCGGCGGCCGGAGCCATCCCGACGGTTGTCGCCGCAGGAATGAGCGGGCTCGCAGTGCTCGCCTTTGCGGCCAGAACAGCCGAACGGATCGTCCCGGTCGTACGGGGTGTGGGCCTGGCGGCGCTGGTGTTGGCGGTTCTGTTCCCGGCTCTGGCCGGCTACACGGGGCCTGGCGACCGGATGCCGACCAGCGACCCGCTTTGGCTGCCGCTGAGCCCAGCGGCCGTGTCCGACCTGGCCGCCGACCAAGTCCTCCTGGTGGACGTGACCGCCGATTGGTGCGTGACCTGTGTCGTGAACAAGCGCCTGGTGCTCGACCGACCGCCGGTGCGCGACCTCCTGGAGGTAGGCGACATCGTCGGGCTGCGAGGTGACTGGACCCTGCCAGATCCGGACATCGCCGCCTATCTGGCAAAACACCAGCGGCTTGGAGTCCCGTTCAATGCGGTGTACGGACCGGCCCTTCCGGAGGGCGAGGTCCTACCGGAGCTGTTGACCGCGGACGCTGTCATCGAAGCCGTCCAACGCGCCAAACGGGCAAAGGTCAGGTAACCTGCAGTCCGCTGTTCCGGAGCGGCCGCTTGGTCCCTCTCCGGCTCGTGCCACCAATCAAACCCGGGAGGCTCCGATACCGATCTCGACTGGTGATTCCATCCCCGCTGCCACGCTCCGCCGCCTCAGCGCGGACGGCATGGAAGAAGTGTCCACGACCGCGTTCTTCGGCAACCGCAAGGTGGTCCTGTTCTCGGTACCCGGCGCATTTACGCCCACCTGTTCCGTTCAGCATCTGCCCGGCTTCGTGCAGAACGCCGATGCAATCAAGGCGAAGGGGGTCGACGAGATCGTCTGCATTGCGGTCAACGACGCATTCGTGATGGACGCCTGGGGGAAGAGCCAGAACACCGGCGATTCGGTGACGCTGCTGGCCGACGGGAACGGCGAATTCACGCAAGCGCTCGATCTGGGACTGGACGGAACCGGATTCGGGCTCGGCCAACGCGGCCAGCGATTCGCGATGGTCGTGGAGAACGGTACGGTCGCCCACCTTGCCGTCGAGGAACCGGGCGCGTTCGAAGTGTCAAGCGCCGAACGAATTCTCGCCGTCCTTTGAGGCCCCTCGCCTCCCGATGACCCTCCCGGGGCAAGCCGCCGATGAGTGAGTCTTCCGGCCCGCCTCCCGAGCGGGAAGCCATGGAGTTCGACGTGGTGATCGTGGGCGCCGGGCCGGCCGGCCTCGCAGCCGCGATCCGACTGCGCCAGCTGGCCGACGAGGCAGGTCGGGATATTTCCGTGTGCGTCGTGGAGAAGGCTTCCGAAGTCGGTGCCCACACGCTGTCAGGTGCAATTCTTGACCCGCGCGGCCTCGACGAACTCATGCCTGACTGGCGCTCGCTCGACACACCGGTTCAGACCCAGGTCAGCGAGGAACGGCTCCTGTTCCTGAGCGCCAAGAGCAGCTTCACTTGGCCGCACGCCCTCCTGCCGCCGGCCATGCGGAACGACGGCAACTACATCATCAGTCTCGGCAACCTATGCCGCTGGCTGGCGAGTACGGCCGAGAGCATGGGGGCCGCGGTCTTCCCCGGCTTCGCAGCGACCGAACTGCTCACGGACGGGGACCGGATTTCGGGGGTTGCAACAGGTGACATGGGGCTTGCGGCGGACGGTTCGCGCGGCCCGGCGTGGCAGCCCGGTGTCGAGCTCCGGGGCACCTTTACGCTCCTTGCGGAAGGTTGCCGCGGCAGTCTCGGCAAGCAGGTCATTCGGCGGTTCGGGCTTGATCGGGAATGCGAACACCAGACATACGGCCTCGGACTGAAGGAGCTCTGGCAGGTCGCGCCTGAGCGTCACCAGCCCGGACTCGTCCTCCACAGTGCGGGATGGCCGTTGCCTGGCGACACGTACGGCGGGTCGTTCCTGTATCACCTGGAGGACCGTCAGGTGGCCGTCGGGTTCGTGGTCGGGCTCGATTATTCGAATCCGCACCTCAGCCCATATGGCGAGTTCCAGCGGTTCAAGACACACCCTGCGATCCGGCCGACGTTCGAAGGCGGCCAGCGCATCGCATACGGCGCACGTGCCCTCAACGAGGGCGGGCCACAGAGCCTCCCCCGCCTCGTCTTCCCGGGCGGCGCACTGCTCGGCTGCGACGCGGGCACCCTGAACGTTCCGCGCCTCAAGGGCACGCATACGGCCATCAAGTCCGGCATGTGCGCGGCTGAGGCGGTCGCCCGGGCCTTGGCCGATGGCACTGGGGACTGCGCGGCCTACGACACGGAATTCCGCGCTTCGTGGGCCTATCGTGAGCTCGTTCGGGGCCGGAACGTGCGCCCCGGATTTCGCTACGGTCGGTTCTGGGGGACGGTTCTCGCCGGAATCGACCAGATCCTGCTCCGTGGCCGGGCGCCATGGACGCTCCGCCACGGCAAGCCCGACCACGCCAGCCTGCAAGATGCCGCTTCGGCGCGTCCGATCACCTATCCGAAGCCGGACGGCGAGATCACGTTCGACCGTCTGACCAACGTCGCGTTCTCAGGAACGAACCACGAGGAGGGTCAACCTTGTCACCTGCAACTCGCGGATTCGGATGTTCCCCTGAGCGTGAACCTAGCCCGGTACGACGGGCCCGAGCAGCGGTACTGTCCCGCCGGCGTCTATGAATTCGTGGTCGAACAAGGCGAGCAACAACTGCGGATCAACGCGCCTAACTGCCTGCACTGCAAGGCGTGCGACATCAAGGATCCGACGCAGAACATCACGTGGGTGCCGCCGCAGGGCGGCGAGGGCCCGCGGTATCCCAACATGTGAGCTCAAACATGCGCACCCTTGTCCTCACTCTCCTGCTGGCCGGGCTCGCAATGTTCGGTACCGCCGACTCGGTTGCAGATGAACGTCTTGCCACCATCCGCCTGCCCGACGGATTCGTCATTGAGCCGTTTGCAGAAGTCCCCAATGCGCGGCAGATGGCCTGGGGGGCGCAGGGCACGCTCTTCGTCGGCACCCGCCGGGACGGGCGCGTGTTTGCGGTGACCGATGACGATGGCGACGGCCGGGGGGAACGCGTTCGCGAGATCGCGTCAGGTCTGCAAATGCCGAGCGGCGTTGCGTTCCACGACGGCGCTCTCTACGTGGGTGCCGTGAGCACCATCCTGCGCTTCGATGACATCGAGACCAGGTTGGACGATCCGCCGGACCCCATCGTCGTAACAGATCGGCTCCCGTCGGACCAACACCACGGCTGGAAGGTTCTGGGCTTCGGGCCGGACGGTTATCTCTACGCCCCGGTCGGCGCGCCCTGCAATGTCTGCCGGGTGGACGGCTACTACGGCAGCGTGCTCCGGATGCGCCCCGACGGTTCGGAGATCGAGGTCTATGCGCGGGGCGTGCGCAACTCGGTCGGGCTCGCGTGGCATCCGGTCACCGATGAACTGTGGTTCACCGACAACGGCCGGGACCATCTAGGCGACGATCTTCCGCCATGTGAACTCAATCGGGCTCGGGAACCCGGGCTCCATTACGGGTTCCCCTTCTGCCACGCCGGCACGCTCAGGGACCCGAACCTGGGAGGCGACGGGGAATGCGCCGATGCAGAACCCCCCGCGCAGGCCTTGGGTCCGCACGTGGCGCCGCTCGGACTCGCCATCCACTCCGGAACCAATGTGCCGGACAGCTATCGTGGCGCGGTATTCATCGCGGAACACGGATCCTGGAACCGGACCCGGAAGATCGGCTACCGGATTACCGTCGTGCGGCTCGCTGATGATCACCGAACCGCGCTGGGCTACGAGACATTTGCCGATGGGTGGCTCAAGAACGAGCGGGCGTGGGGCAGGCCGGCCGATGTCCTCGAAGCGCCTGACGGTTCCCTCATGGTGTCAGACGACCGGGCGGGGAAGGTCTACCGAATCCGCTACGTGGGCGACATGACGACGGCGGCCGACCGAAGCTGACCGCCCCTACTCGCTTTCGACCCGCGTCCCGTCAGGATAGGTGGTGACGGTCCGACCCGTCGCCGCGCCGCTTTCAAAGGTCGCCTCGAGTTTCACCCCGTTGGCGTACGTCAGGATCCCGGGGCCGTGGAAGTTGCCGTTCTGGAAGCCACCCTCGTACTTGGTCCCGTCGGCGTAGACGAGCACGCCCTCTCCTGTTTGCTGACCGCCTGAGATCGCGCCTTCGTACCGCGTCCCGTCCGAATAGACGAGCGTGGCCTGCCCTTCCAGCTGCTTTCCGTTCTCGTACGTCCCTGCGAACGTATTTCCGTCCGGATGCGCATATCTGCCCTCGCCGTGAAACTGGTTGTTCAGGAAGGAACCGTCGTAGGTCGCTCCGCTGGCGAACCGGAATGTGCCTTGGCCTTCGCGCTGGCCGTCGACGAACCCGCCTTCGTAGGTCGATCCGTCGGCAAACTGAAACACGCCGTGCCCTTCGCGCTGGCCGTCAACGAACTCGCCCTCGTACGTGGCGCCGTCGGCGAGTGTCAGTTTGCCGCTACCGGACATGGTTCCAGCAGCAAAGCTCCCCACGTAGGTGCCGCCATTGGCGAACGTCAGCGTGCCGGTGCCAGCCATGACGTCGCCCGCAAATGTCCCGACGTAGACGTTACCGTTGGCAAAGGTCAACGTGCCGGTGCCGTGCCGGCGGCCGTTCTCGTACGTCCCAGAGTACGTCGCCTCTCCGGGGTGCGTGTACGTGCCCTCACCGTGAAACTGGTTGTCGCGGAACGAGCCTTCATAGCTCCTGCCGTCGGCGAACCGGTACTCGCCTTCGCCGGTACGGCGTCCGGCCACGAAGTCGCCTTCGTACACGTCGCCACCCTGAAGCGTGAGCTTGCCGAATCCGTCCGGCTGGCCTTCCGTGAACCCCCCCTCATACCTGCTCCCGTCCGCGTACACCCGTATCCCGCTCCGGCGTTCGCCGCGCTCGTAGGTGCCTGCGAACGTGCTGCCGTCCGGATGCCGATACGTGCCTTCGCCGTGAAACTGGTCGTTCTCGAATGCGCCCTCGTACTGGGCTCCGTCCGCGAACTCCTGCAGGCCCTGACCCGACCGGACGCCATCCCGGAAGTCCCCCTCGTACCGGGAACCGTCCGCGTACCGGAAGATCCCTCGCCCGTCTTGCCTGCCCTCTACGAAATCGCCCTCGTAGGTGTCCCCGTTCGCGTACGTGAGCGTTCCGGGACCGTGCATGACGCCACCGCGTATCTGGCCAACGTAGTGGCTCCCGTCAGCAAAGCGGATTTCCCCCTGGCGCTCGGCCGTGGCGGGGACCGGAGGGGGGGGCGGAGGGGCCGGCGCCTCGACTCCTTCGGTTGCCTCCTGAGCTTGCGCAGGCGGTGCGCTCCAAGCACCAAGGACAACGCATAGCGCGCCAAGGATCTGTGCAGCTAGCAGGGGCATGCGGCGGAGTGTAACCGATGCGAAGCCTTGGCGAGAACTTGATTCAGGCCACGGCAACGCGGGCAGCAGTTCCGGCCCACGTCCCCGACGCGGGCGGGCAAGTACTCCGCTCCCAGTTCGCCGGCTCGGAAAAGATCGCCGACAGCAGGCGGCGGTTCAACTCGTGACCACCTCGCACGAACGTCACCCGACCGAGCAGCGGCGCGCCCGCGAGGTAGAGGTCACCAACGCAATCCAACACCTTGTGGCGAATGAACTCGTCGGGAAAGCGAAGCCCGCCCTTGGCCTGGACGCGCATGCCATCCACCTGGATGACGTTTCCCGGATTGCCGCCCAGGCCCAGCCCCTGGCTGCGCAGCTTCTCTGCATCGGCGGGAGTACAGAAGGTGCGGGCCGATGCAATCTCATCCCTGAACCGGGAACCCTCGAGCGCAAATTCGTAGCTCTGCCGGCCAATCGCGGTATCGGGGTAGTCGATGGTGCCGTGGACCACGAACCCCTCAGCCGGCTCCATCACCACCGTACCGATGCCGTTTTCGACACGCACAGGGCGGCGAACCCGAATCCAGGACCTGAGACGATCCTGCGCGACCACCCCGGCTTCCTCGAGGGGAGCCACGAGGCTGGCGGCCGAGCCGTCCAGGATCGGAACTTCGCGGCCGTTCAGTTCCACCCGGGCATTGTCGATGCCCAAACCGGCAAACGTGGCAAGCAGATGCTCCACCGTCCAGATCGTCGCACCATTGCCGGCACCGAGCATCATGGTCCGGCGCTCGGCATCGGCGACGCGACCCCATTGCGCGGGGACTTCCGGCGACCCGGGTAAGTCCGTGCGCACCAGAACGATGCCGGATCCGGCAGCCGCAGGATGGACCGTCATCGCGACCGGTTCGCCCGTAAACAGCCCTAGGTCACGGTATGCAACCGGTCGGGCAACGGTGTGCTCTACTGCGCGCATTGGCGATCCCGGCACGTCCACAATACGGGCGCCACCCCGAGGGCAGCGGAGCCGTGCCGACCAGGGAGCGCCGCGTCCCGCTGGCAAAGCGGTTCCACGGACCCTAGACGCGACGCGGCCGGAGCCAATGTATCGCCGGGACGCCAGGACGGCCAATCAACAATCATTTCAATTGTTGCAGCGGTGTGAAGCCTCCGGTCGGATCGGACTGGCCAGCAAGTTCTCTCCAGCCCCCACCGATTAAACGCCCGGACATGGATGACGGGCTGCCCGGGTTCGGCCGTGACCAGGTGTGAGCTGAACCATCGGCCCAATTGCCGAGGCGGCGCCGCGCCGTCCCGGACGCAATCACGCCTACATGGGGTGCCATCGCGCCGGGGAATCGCTAGAACACGTGTCTGCTGTGCCAGCAGCGGACCGCCGCCGGCAGCTGCGACGCGCGCCGGCGAATCTCGGAACCTGTAGACCAGGAACTGCGCCACGGATTGGCGCCAGGGGATCTCATGAGCGACATCGACACCATTGATCCTGCTCTCGTCGCCGCCAGCCGCCGCGCTGCGGAAGACGAGCCACCCGTCGATTTCCGGGAGCTCGTCGATGCGCCTGTTACCGAGATTCGGGCGGCCTACGAAGCCACGTCCGCATATTGGAATGCAAGACCACCGGCACTTGCATCGGTCACCGACACCACGCTGGACGGCCCGCACGGTGGGCTGCGGGCGCGCGTCTATCGGCCGTCCGACGCCGTCCTTCCCGGGCTGCTCTATTTTCACGGCGGCGGCTTCATGCTCGGGAGCATCGACACGCACGACACCATGTGTCGCCTCTTGGCCCGCGAGGCCGGCGCTGCGGTGATCTCCGTGGACTACCGTCTGGCTCCGGAGTACCGATTTCCGGTGGCGATCGAAGAATGCCTGTTTGCATGCGACTGGCTGATCGAACAGGCGGCAAAAGTCGATGTCGACGCCACCCGGTTGGCGGTTGGCGGTGACAGCGCCGGGGCCAACCTTGCCCTCTCCGTTCTTAACGAGAAACGGGAGCCCCTCCGCGCAGGTGTCCTGTTCTATGGCTGCTACGGCCATCTGCCGGAGTTCGGCTACCCGCTTGGCGCGGCGGCCAAGGCGTACGGGGATGGCCGTTATGGGCTCGGACTCGACATGATGCGGCGGTTCTACGTCGACTACCTGAGTGATGACGCCGACGGGCTCGATCCGCGATTCTGTTCGCTCCGCGGCGACTATCACGGCCTGCCTCCGGTCCTGCTGACGGCAGCAGCGCTGGATCCGCTGCGCGACGACGCCGAGGCGTTCCGGTCGCACCTGGAGGCGGCCAAGGTGCCGCACCGCTACGTCCTGTATCCCGGCATGCCGCACGGCTTCCTCAAGTTCGCGCCCGAAGTTGACGCCGCCCTGCAGGGACTACGCGATGCAGCAAACTTCCTTCATGGGCACTGGCGGCACTGAAGCGACGCCCTGGGAGTGACATCCTGGCTCCCTCCAAGGCGCTCCGTGGTGGTAATGTGAGGCCTCCGCGCCCAATCAGGCAGGTCCCGCCGTGGGAAGATGCCCGCCAGTGCTGCTGCCGACCCGACCAAGGAGAAATCGTTGAGCGATCTGCTACGCGAAATCGACGAGGATATTCGCATCGAACGGTGGCGCCGACTGGGGCGGCGCTACGGCCCGGCTGCGGCAGGCGTCGCGGTGCTGCTCGCCCTCGCGATCGGCGGCTGGTACCTGTGGCAGAGCCATCTCGAGGAACGGCGGGCAGAAGACGCGGATCGCTACGCCGCGGCGATGGCTGCCCTTGAGAGCGGCAACACCGGTCTGGGCATTTCCGACCTCGCCGACCTGACGCGTGAGGCCGAACCGGGGTACGCTCTCCTCGCCAGGCTCTCGGAAGCCGCAGCCCTGACCGCCTCGGGCGACCCCGCGGCAGCCATCACCCTCTACGACGCGATCGCCAGCGATGACGCCGTGCCGCCGCACTTCCGGGCAGTGGCCGATCTCCACGCCTCGTACCTCCTGCTTGATCAGGGCGCGGCCGCCGTCATCCGCGACCGTACAGCCTGGCTACTCGAGGATCCCGGCGGCCCATGGTATGCGCTCGCTCGCGAACTCAACGCGCACCTGGCGTACCGGGAGGCGGAAACGGAGACGGCGAGATCCGAATTTCAGGCTCTTGCCGACGATGCCAGCGTCCCGCGGGGAGTACGAACACGCGCCCACCGCATGCTGCTGCTGTGGCCAAACCCGGAGGACTAGATGAACATCGTCGCCCTCCCAGTCGTCGCATTCCTCCTCGCGGGGTGTACATCCTGGTTCGGTGTCGACGACGAGGTGCCGCTGCCTGGCGAACGGGTGTCGATCCTTACCCTCGAAGAGCGTCTCGCGCCGACTGACGACACGAGCGACCCCGTCGTTCTGTCGGAACCGGTAGCGGCCACCTGGTCTCAACAAGACGCGAACGCCGACAACCGACCGCCCCATGCAGTCTATTCCGGCGGGCTCATCGTCGACTGGAGCCTGGACGTCGGGAGCGCCGAGACCCGAACCTCACGCATCCTGGGCCAGCCGGTGGTCGGAAACGGACATCTCTATTTCCTGGATGCCGACGGCCGCGTGATCGCGTTGTCGCTGCAAGACCGGCGATCAGCCTGGACCCGATCCGTCCGCCCTGACGGAGAGGATGGGGGCCGTGGTGTCGGAGGCGGCGTCGCTCTGGATGGCGATACCCTGTTCGTGAGCACTGGGTACGGCGAAGTACTGGCGCTCGGTGCCCTGAACGGGGACGTGCAGTGGCGTCGTTGGTACGGGATTCCGTTCCGTGCGGCGCCAACCGTGCATGGAGCCCGCGTGTACGCCGGACTGATCACCGACCAGACCGTCGCGCTTCAGCGCAGCGACGGCAGCGAGATCTGGTTGCATGAGGGCGCACTCAAACACGGTCCATCGCTGCTGAACGCCCTGCCTGCCGCTGCCAACGACGACGTCGTGATCGCACCCTATTCCACGGGTGAGATCGTCGCCGTGCGGGCTGATAACGGACGAGAGGCCTGGCGGATTCCGCTGGCGGAGGTCCTTCAGGGTGCGATCCAGATCGAAATCGAGGATATCGCCGGCGGCCCTGTCATCGACGCCGACTCTGTCATCGCCGGCGGCGCCACCGGGCAGCTCGGAAGCTTCGACCTCCAGACCGGGGCACTGCAGTGGCGGGTGCCGCTGACCATCGCGCACACGCCGCGCGTGACCGGGGAGTGGATGTACGCCTTGACCGCCGAGGGGGAAATTGTGTGCCTCCGGCAGAGCACGGGCAACGTGCGCTGGCGTACCAATCTGGCGGACGCCCTTGCCATCGACGACGAGGAGGACCTGGCCTGGGCCGGGCTGATCATCGCCGGCGGGCAGGTACTGGTGGCCGGATCCCGGCGAATGGTCGCCCTCGACCCCTCCGATGGCTCGGTGCTGAACACAGCCACCATTCAGGGGGACCCGGCAAGCGCACCGATCGTGGCCGACGGCACGCTGTACGTGCTGACCCGCGAGGGCGCGGTCGTCGCGCTGAACTGAGGGCAGAGTTCATGCAGTTGCGGGTGGCAATCGTCGGCCGCCCCAACGTCGGCAAGTCCACGCTGTTCAACCGATTGGCGGGCCGGCGGGCGGCGCTCGTCGACCCCAATCCCGGCATGACGCGGGACCTGAACGTCTCGTCCGGGCAAATCGGGGCTGAGGATTTCGAGATCGTCGACACGCCCGGTCTCGAAGAGGCCGACACCGGCACGCTGGCTGCCCGAATGAGCGAAGCGAGTGAACGGGCTCTCGCCGAAGCGGATCTGGTCCTGTTCGTGATCGATGGCCGGCAGGGCGTGACCCCAGTCGATCGGGAGTACGCACGTCTAGCGCGAACGCACGCCCGCGAAGTCACCCTGCTGGTCAACAAGTGCGACAGCCCCGCCTTGGCGGCGCAGGCGGTCGAAGGGTTCGAACTCGGGCTCGGTGAGCCGATCCCGATCTCCGCCGAGCATGGCCTCGGAATCGGCGATGTCGAAGCGGTAATCGCTGCGCGGAACGCCTCCGCAACGCCGGCGGATGCGGACGCCCCGGACCAGGCACGGCCCATCCCCATCGCCATCGTCGGCCGTCCCAACAGCGGCAAGTCCACTCTTACCAATCGCCTGCTGGGCGAAGACCGGATGCTGACCGGGCCGGAACCAGGGATTACACGCGATTCGGTCGGCCACGCCTGGACCTGGCGGGGTCGCCGGATCGAACTCGTCGACACCGCCGGACTGAGACGGACCAGCCGCGTTGATTCCCGGCCGGAAGCGGTTTCCGCCGAGTCCACGAGACGGGCGCTTCGCTTCGCGGAAGCGGCAGTACTCATGCTCGACTGCAGCGAAGCCCTGGTGGACCAGGACCTCGCCATCGCGGCGGAAGTGATACAGGAAGGTCGCGCGCTGGTGGTTGCCGCCAACAAATGGGATCTGGTCCGACAACCCGCCGCCATGCGGCGGGCCCTGGTCGAGCGGCTCGACGATACGTTGCCGCAGGCGCGCGGCGTCCCCTGTGTTGCGCTCTCCGCCTTGACCGGCCACGGGACCAGCCGCCTCATGCAAGCAGTCTTCACCGTCCATCAGCGATGGAACCGGCGCGTGCCGACACCTGCACTGAACCGCTGGCTACGCGCTCAGACCGACGCACATCAACCACCCCGGGCCGGCGGGCGGGCCCAGCGCCTGCGTTTCATGACACAGGTCAACGTCCGCCCGCCCACATTCGCCCTGTTCGCCAATCACCCGGGGGGGCTTCCGCGGAGCTATGTCCGCTACCTGGCCAACGGCCTCCGCGAGACCTTCGACCTTGACGGCGTGCCCCTCCGGATCATGGTCCGCAAAGGCGACAACCCCTACGCGAACAAGGCCGACAACTGATCCGGGCGAAGTTGCTTCCGCCGTCAGCGCTCTGGCGACTCAGCCTGCGGTCCCCGCCTTGCGTCGGCTGTGCTGGCGACCCATTGCGGCGACCTCACGGGTGGTGGCACCAATTTTCACTCCTGCATCGATGAGCGCGGCCACGTTGTCGCGCTGCATGATGTCGAGGAAAGCGATTCCCGACCGGTCGCAGGCAGTCTTGACCCGTTCCCTTGCCGCCAGCATGTCAGGCGGATAGGGTGGATCGTGCGCCTCCCGATACCCGTAGGACATGCCCATGTCACCGGGTCCCCATTCAGCGAAGGCGATTCCTGGTACGGCGATGCTGGCCTCCGCCTGGACCAGTGCCCGCCGGTTTTCGATCTTCAGGCCCAACATCAGCTCACCGCTTGGGTTGAGCGGCCAAACGTCGGCGCACTCCAGATAGTCCGCCACCGACAGACCCCAGATTTCGGCAGCGGTGTGCTGGCCACCTGATCCACGGCGGCCCGCTTCCAAAAGACTGCCGACACCAAGATCCTGAAAGGAATACCTTGCCCCCTCGACAAACGCCTTCACGGCCGCAGGGGCTTCCGCGTGACACAGGATCAGACCATGCACCCCCGCGGCCAGGGCTTGCTGGATCATCCAGCGATTGGTGCGCACGGTTCGGGCGTCACTGCCGTCGGTCGGCAGCGTGACGATCACGGCCGGAGTACGGTGACCGGTGTCGGCGGGACCGCCGGCCACCAACCCGCGCATGAAGTCGCCCAATCGAGTCGTGTCGAAGGGTTGGTGCTCCAGATCCACAATCAGGCAGTCGGCCCAGGTACCGGCCTGCCGGACGCCGCTCCCGTGGGTCAGCTCGACGACCGTATCGCTGTACACCGGCTGACCCGCCGCCAGCAGTTCAATCGCGCGGTTGATCCTGGGCACTGATGTATCCTACTGAACGGATGGGCAGTTCAAGGGTATCCGGACCGGCAGGAACGAGCCCTGGGCACAACGCTGATGTCAGGCTGCCGGTCTCTGCAGCGGCCCCCGCGGCCATTCGCACCTCCCGCGGACAGGCACGGCCAAAGGGGCTGGGCGCTCGTTCTGTCCGTGTCTCTAAGAATTCCAGGTGCCAGCCTTGACCAGTTCGTCGGCGACACGGTTCAGTGCACGCTCGAATAGCTCGAGCGCCTCGTCCACCTCGGACCTGCTGATGACCAGCGGCGGCGAAAACGACACCGCATCGCAAAGCGGCAGCGAGCGGGTGATGAGTCCCTCTTCCATCGAGTACTTGCTGAGCATGGGCCCAACGAGCAGGTCGGGGTCGAACGCCTCCTTGGTCTCCCTGTCCTTGACCAATTCGACGGCCGCCAGCAGGGCATCGCCACGCACCTCGCCGACCAGCGGATGGTCGGCGGCGACCTCGCGCAGCCGTCGCTGGAAATAGGCGCCGACCTCGGCGCATTTCTGCGGCAGGTCCAGCCGCTCCATGATGTCAAGGTTGGCCATGGCCGCTGCGGCCGCGACGGGATGCGCGCTGTAGGTGTAGCCATGAGCGAACGCGGCGACGCCAGGGGGGCCTTCCTTGATGACTTCCCAGATCTCCTCGGAGATGATGCTGCCCGACATCGGCACGTAACCGCTCGTCAGCCCCTTGGCGATGGTCATCATGTCGGGTTCGATGGCGTAGGTCTCGGACCCGAACCAGTTGCCGGTCCTGCCGAAACCGGTGATCACTTCATCGGCGATCATCAACACGTCGTACTTGCGCAATACGCGCTGAATTTCCGGAAAGTAGCCCTCCGGCGGGATGATCACGCCGCCGGCGCCCATCACGGGTTCCGCAATGAATGCCGCCACCGTCTCGGGGCCCTCCGCGAGAATCATTTCCTCAAGCTTCTGCGCGCACGCACGTGAGAAGTCGCGCTCGCTCATGCCCGGCTCGGCGTGCCGCCAGTAGTGCGGAGTCTCGGTATGAAGGACCATCGGCAACGGCAGGTTGAACGCCGTATGCACGTTCGACAGCCCGGTGAGGCTCGCCGTCGCTACGGTAACGCCGTGATAGGCGCGCTTGCGGGAGATGATCTTCCGCTTTTCGGGCTTGCCGCGCAGATTGTTGTAGTACCAGACTAGCTTGACGTTGGTGTCGTTGGCGTCCGAGCCCGAGTTGCCGAAACTTACCTTGCTCATGTTGTCGGGCACGAGACGCAGGAGCCGGTCCGCGAGCCGAATGGGCGCCTCCGTCCCCATCGAGAAGAAGCTGTGGTAGTAGGCCAGTTCATCCGCCTGCGCCGCGATCGCGTCGACCACCTCCTTGTGTCCCCACCCGATGTTGACGCACCAAAGGCCGGCTACGGCATCGATGTATTGCTTGCCCGCCGAATTGGTAAGCCGCACGCCGCTTCCCGACACAATGATCTCGGGACCGGTCTCAAGATGTGATTTGAGCGCCGTGTAGCCGTGCAGAAAGCTCTGCTTGTCCATTTCCTCGAGAGAGAGATTGTGGTCCTGTCTGATTTCCATCTCCGGTCCCCCGCCGCCGTCGCCGGTCGATTGGCCGCCGCCTGACCCCTGTTTCCGCCTGCCTTGACCGGCAGTGGCCCGGCGCGAAGCCCGATCATAGACACCGGACCCGCGTTGCAGGCCAGCGGCCGCAGGACGATCCTCGCGCTGCCGCTTGCGTCAAGCGACCAAATTCGCGAGAACCAACCGTTTGGCAGGAACGCACGGACCGCAGGGACACATGAAAAGCCGCCTCTTCGCCCCCATCACGCTCCGCGAACTGGAGCTTGCGAACCGGATCGTGGTCTCGCCCATGTGCCAATACCAGGCCGTGAACGGAGCAGCCCAAGACTGGCACCTGATGAATCTGGGCCAGTACGCCATGGGGGCCGCTGGACTGGTGTTCGCCGAGGCCACCCACGTTGCGCCGGAGGCGCGGATTACCCATCGCTGCCTCGGTCTCTGGTCGGACGAAACGGAAGCGGCGCTCGCCCGGGTCGTGAACTTCTGCCGCGAGCACGGGGTCACCGCGCTCGCCGTCCAGCTGGCCCATGCCGGACGCAAGGCGTCCTGTGATCCACCCTTGTCCGGCGGGAAGCCATTGGGGCAAGAACGGGGAGCTTGGACCACGTTGGCGCCCTCACCGATTCCCTACGACGAGGGTTGGCACGTGCCGACGGCCCTGGACCGCTCCGGGATGGCTCGGGTCAAGCAGCAGTTCGTCCAGGCGGCGAAACGGGCGGCCCGTCTGGGCTTTGATGTCGCCGAGGTGCACGCCGCCCATGGGTACCTGCTATCGGAATTCCTTTCGCCGCTGTCCAATCAGCGCGAGGACGCCTACGGCGGCAGCCGGGAGAACCGGATGCGCCTGCTGCTGGAGATCTTCGAAGCCGTCCGCGCTGTCTGGCCCAAGGCCCGCCCCCTCGGGGTCAGGATCTCGGCCAGCGAATGGGTGGAAGCCGGTTGGGATATCGCGGACAGCGTCGCGCTCGCACACGAACTGAAGGCAGCGGGCTGCGACTTCCTGGATGTTTCCTCGGGCGGGAACCATCCGAAGCAGGCAATATCGCTGGGCCCCGGTTATCAGGTTCCGTTCGCGGAACGCATCAAGACGGAAACCGGTATCACCACCATGGCCGTCGGCATGATCACCGAGCCACGGCAGGCCGAGGACATCATCGCCTCGGGCAAGGCGGACATGGTGGCATTGGCCCGGGGGATGATGTTCGACCCCCGCTGGGCCTGGCACGCCGCGGAGGAACTCGGCGCCGACACGGCGTACGCCCGGCAGTACGCGCGCTGCCATCCCTCCGGCCGCCCCCAGGTGTTCCCGGTCCGGCAGGTCGCCAGCTAGCAGTCTGGCATCACGGGACCCGCGTGCATCCGGCGCCTGAGGGGCCGTCGGCAATAGTCAGTTTTTGCCTGTCGCCGCCTCGCTCAAGGACCGCAACCGCGATTCGGAAGACGCGTCCCTGCGGTCGTACTCAAGCCCGACCCGCGTTGGTGAGCCGAACGAGCATGACCTGTGGACGACCCCCGCGGTCGGGGTAAGTGACGGAGTCGCCCCGCTCATCGAACTTTGTGGGAGTACCAGCGGACCCGTCGCATCGCCGCGATCCCCGATCCTGCGCCGGCGACCGGGTACTGCCCGCTGTAGCTGCCGGACCGCCCGAAAAGGTATTTTCGAGAGGTCGACCATGGGCCTAGCTGATATGATTCAGCTGGGTAACGGAAAGGCCACCGCCGAAAAGAGGAAGTGATGCCTGAGACACCTCTGCTGGACACCGTCGGGGATCCGAGCGAACTCAGAGCCCTGCGGCCGGACCAGCTGCGACAGGTCGCCGACGAACTGCGAGCAGAGACGATCGATACGGTTTCCGTGACGGGCGGCCACCTCGGCGCCGGCCTGGGCGTGGTCGAACTCACCGTTGCGCTCCACTACCTGTTTGACACGCCTTCCGATCGCATCATCTGGGATGTCGGACATCAGGTTTACCCTCACAAGATCCTGACCGGTCGACGCGACCGTATCCGTACCCTTCGCCAGGGCGGTGGATTGTCAGGCTTCACCAAGCGATCCGAAAGCGAGTACGACCCGTTCGGCGCAGCACACGCGTCGACCTCCATCTCGTCCGCCCTCGGGTTTTCTGTCGCCCGCGATCTCCAGGGAAGAGACAACAAGGTCGTCGCCGTCATCGGCGACGGCGCGATGACCGGCGGCATGGCCTTCGAGGGACTCAACAACGCCGGTGCAATGGCCAACAAGCTGATCCTAGTCCTCAATGACAATGAGATGTCGATCGCACCCCCGGTGGGGGCACTGTCGGCGTACTTGTCGCGTCTGATTTCGTCCAAGTCGTATCGGTCTCTGCGTGATATCGGATTGCAGATGTCAAGGCGGTTTCCAGACTCGTTGCAACGGTCGGCGCGTCGAGCCGAGAGCTATGCACGGAGCTTGCTGACCGGCGGTACGCTGTTCGAACAGTTGGGCATGTTCTACGTGGGTCCGATCGACGGCCATAACATCGACCATCTGGTTCCGGTGCTGCGCAACGTACGCGATGACCAGGCCGAAGGACCCATTCTGGTTCACGTGGTGACGGAGAAGGGAAAGGGATATGCCCCGGCGGAAGGTTCAGAGGACAAGGGGCACGGCGTCGGCAAGTTCGACGTGGCCAGTGGCGCACCGAAGGGCGGCGGCGGCGCCAACACTCCCCCGAGCTACACGCGCGTCTTCGCGGACGCCCTGATCGAGGAAGCACGCCGCGACGAGAAGATCGTGGCCATCACGGCTGCGATGCCCTCGGGGACCGGCGTCGACCGCTTCGGAAAGATCTTCCCGGACCGAACCTTCGATGTCGGGCTGGCCGAGCAGCACGCAGTGACGTTCGCGGCCGGTCTGGCTGCCGAAGGGATGCGACCCTTTGCGGCCATCTATTCGACCTTCCTGCAGCGGGCATTCGACCAGATTGTCCACGACGTCGCCATCCAAAGCCTGCCCGTTCGATTCGCCATCGATCGGGCCGGCTTCGTCGGGGCAGACGGGCAAACGCACTGTGGCGCGTTCGATATCACCTACCTTGGCTGCCTTCCCGGCACAGTGCTCATGGCGGCCGCAGACGAAGCTGAATTGGTCCATATGGTGACCACTGCAGTTAGCATCGATGATCGCCCGTGCGCGTTCCGCTATCCCCGTGGAAGCGGCGTTGGGGTCACTCTTCCGGACGTTCCGGAAGTGCTGCCGATCGGTCGAGGTCGCATCATCCAGGAGGGTACGGCGGTCGCCCTGCTCTCGTACGGCTCACGGCTGCAGGACTGCCTCAAGGCTGCTGAAGAACTCGGTGCCAACGGCCTCTCGACGACCGTGGCAGATGCCCGCTTCGCGAAGCCGCTCGACGAGGACCTGGTCAAGCGCCTCGCGGCCAACCACCAGGTGTTGGTCACGGTCGAAGAGGGTTCGATCGGTGGATTTGCCTCCCAAGTGATGCACCTGCTTGCACGGGAGGGTGTGTTCGACTCCGGGCTGGCGTACCGCCCGATGGTCATGCCTGACATGTTCCTTGACCACGATACGCCTGCCGCGCAAGTTGAACGCGCCGGATTGGACGGCGCCCGCATCGTTACAACCGTGCACAGGGCGCTTGGAAAAACGGCATAGCCAGGCCGCGTGGCGGCCACGGTTTCCTCGACCCCGCCCCCGACCGCCTTGCCGCACGCTTGGGCGGACAACCGTGCGCGGCGCGGGGCATCGGACATGACCAGCATCGAGCAACGCTGGTATTCGGGCCCACCGCCGTCCCGCAGCGGGTTGAGGCGCTACGCTTCCGAACGCGGTTGAACGGTAGCCGGTGAGAGCCGCCCAGAACGGTTACCGGAACGGTCACACCGACGACTGACGCCCCCCTTGGCGCGATCTCCTCCGGCATCATGGCGAACAGCCCTGCATTCTCCGAGCCGATCGCAGTTGCGCACGTCCCCATTCTCGGGTTGAACTCCCGTTCGAATCTGCGCGTTTTTTGACACCATCGAGGAGACAACCCCTCGCCTATGGTTTGGTGGCCGGCCTGTACGGGGCGCACACGAGCCGTGTCGTCGCCGCGATGCTGGTCAGCACGGCCTGCCGGCCCTTGCCCAACGTCGTGCGGCTAACAGTGAACGTCTTCATACCCAGGTGAGCCGAAATACGAAATACGACAACTTCCAACGTGAGCAGCAATGTGCGAATAAGTTGCATTCGCATATGTTCTCTGGTAAGGTGTCCCGCGTTGCGACCGAGAAGTCGGCAGCGATGGAGGGATGCACACCGCCAGCTGCCTCGGTAACAGCAGTGCGGCCAGGGAGCCTGTCCGTCCGTCCGCCAATCCCGCGGCCGGCACCTCCTCACGAACAGGCTCCCTGGCGCCAATCTTAGGGGGTCACGGCGTCGAAACAGCTGGCATCCAGCAACCCGTTCAGGGATACCCTTTCGCACAACCGGCACTGCGCGGCACGACTGGACCCCTGCCGGTGTGAAACGCATCTGCGTCGCCACCTTCGTCCAGGTCTGGCCGCACCCATGCCAGCGGCAACGTGAAGGCCGCGAAGGTCCCGCCCCACTGCTCTAGGCTAATCGCTCACGAGATCGGCTAAGCCGATCGGAGTGACGACGCCGCGCCCACTGCGCCACCGAGCGGCACCAGTAATCCTTGGGAATTAACCGCTCGCTTCTGAAATGAGCCCTTCGGTGACCGGGGCGCCCGGCTCTGCCGGAAACCCGTACAGCCGAGCCGCGTTTTCCCACAGGACCTTGCGCTGGATCCGGGGCTCCACCCCCGCCATCTCGCGGGCGATGAATTCCTGGCTGTCCGGCCACACGCCGTCCGGATGCGGGAAGTCCGAGCCCCACATCACGTTGTCTTCACCGAGTACGTCGATCAGACGAATGCCGATGGGATCGCTCTGGTAGGTGGCGTAGCACTGGCGGCGCCAGTACTCGGACGGCTTCATCTTGAGCTCAAGGTCCCGGAACTGATCCTCCCACTCAAGATCCATATGCTCGAGCACGTACGGAATCCATCCGATCCCAGCTTCACCGATAACGAGCCTCACTCTCGGATACCGCTCGAGCACGCCGCCGTAGATCGCCTCCATCAACTTGTCGGCCATCTTGAGCTGGAAGCCGGTGATGAACGTGGCGAAGGCTGCCCGCCACTCGAGCCGAGTAAGGCCTTCCGGCTCCGGTTGCCTGCCGCCAATGGTGTGGATGTGAACGGGCAGCCCGCTGGCGTCCACCGCCTCCCAAAGCGGGTTCCAGTGGTGGTGATAAAGCGGCTTCATGTCGAGGGTATTGGCGATCTCGAGACCGCGAACGATGCCCCGCTTCGTAACCCGCTCGATCTCAACGACGGCAGCCCCAACATCGTGATTCGGAACGCAGGCAATGCCGGCAAAACGGTCGCGGTTGGAAGCGCAGAAATCGGCGAGCCACGAGTTGTAGATGCGCATCACCTCGGCGGCGGCTTCTGGATCGTTCAACCGGTTCGCTGCCCCTAGGATTCCGTAGAGGACCTCGCCACGCACGCCGTCGAGTTCCTGGTCCCGGACCCGCAATTCCGGATCCGTGAGACGGCGGACTCCCCGCTGCCCGTCTTCGTAAAGCCCTTGGGCAGCCATTCGGTCCGACCGGTGAATCTCGCCGGGCACGTATTCCCTCCCTGCCGACCCCATGCCGTTCACCAGCCCGAAATAGGCGCCACCCTTGGACACCCAGACGCCGCGCCCGCGCTCGTCCCGGTCCACGTAGGGCATGCGGTCCCTGAGGCGCTCCGGCGCCATTGCCGTGAAGAGGTCGGGCGGCAGCCAGATGAGATCGATATGGCAGTCGGCCGAGACTACCTTCCCTCGAAGATCCATTTGGTTCCTATTTCCTTGTCCCGTGTTGGGCCGTCAATTTCACTCACCGGTTGTCGGGAACCAGCCGTAGCTGATCGGTTTCAATGGTTTGGTCGGTTCCAGCGTAGCGTATTCGACGAACAGTCACCGCTCCCTTTGCAGGCTCTGCAAGGACTTCTGGTCAACTCCGCCGCAACCAACATTTCATCGGCCTGTCGCGACACCGTCGGCCTGCAGGGGCAAGGAGGGAATGACAGTTAGTTCAGCGAGTTAGCTTCGGGTGGTGCGTCGGTACGTGTAGATGCCCGCGAGCACGATGAGGCCTGCTCCAGCCAACGTGTTGATACCCGGTACCGTGTCGAAAAGGAGAATCCCGTAGCTGACCGCAAACAGGAGTTGGATGTACGTCAAGGGGCCCAGTTTGCTCGCCTGGACCCGGGCAAAGGCGAAGCCCGCCAGATACTGGCCAAGTGCACCGAAACCACCGATCACTGCCAGCATGCCCCAGCCCGCGGCATCCGGCATCTGCCAATCGAACGGTACGGTTGCGCTGGTTGCCACGACCCCCGCCAGCGAGGAATAGAGAAGGCCGGTTTCCGGCGGGTCGACCACGGACACGAACCGGCTGGACAGCATGTAGAACGCGAAGAGAAACGCGCCCGTGATGCCGGCCGCCACACCCGTCAGCGTACCGGGCGGCAGCGCGTCCGGATTCCCCGTCATCGCGGCGATCAGCGCAAACGGCTGCACCACGATCAAGACACCGACAAAGCCAATCAGAGCGGCGCACCATTCCTGCCAGCCGACGCGTTCGCCCAGCGTCACCCCGGACAGCACCGACATGATGAGCGGGGCGGTAAAGATGATCGCCGTCGCCTCGGCGATGGGCAGCCGCGCAAGCGCGTGGAAGTAGAAGAACGTCATGCCGAAGAGGAACACGGACCGGACGATCTGTGCGCGTGGGCGATGACTCCGGTGGAAGCGTGGTCCTCGTCCGAGCACCCTGAGTACGGCCATCACCGCGACGATGAGAATGAAGTGGAAGGTGTATCGGGCCCACACCACCTGCAGCACGGGAAACGTCTGCGACAACCACTTCCCGTACGCCTCCATCGTCGAGAACGACAGGAGCATGCAGAAGAAGAAGAAAACTCCGACCTGCTGCGCGCTTGCCGTCTTATCCGTCGCCATCAACAAGAGCCCCAGGTGTCGTGCCGGTTGCAGGCGCCGCCTGCTTTCGTGCACGCACCGTTCCCCTCAGCCAGGCCGTACGTCGATGTGGCCGAGCAGAGCGGGACTTCTTTCGAAACTTCTGCACTGCGCCTGCTCCCCACCCTGTCCTGCGCCGGCACGGTCGGCTTCCTGCCTGTTCGCATGGGCTCGCGCACCCGGCCGTCGCGACCCGACCGCGGCGCCAAGAGGCGGCGCCCAATCGCTTCAGCGAGAAGGATCGATGGCAGACGCGCGGCGGCAGTGGTTCACGACGACCGCGCTCCGTTCAGACCGGGTCCCCCCGATAGAGCGCCGCGATTGCAGTACTGTCGGCGCCGGCGTGTCCGCGCTGGACCATCAGCCGATGCAATTCGGCTGCTGTCACGGCCATGGGCATCGAGGATGCGGTAGCGCGCGCAAGATCGGACACGGTGTCGAGGTCCTTGAGCATCGTTCTAATGTGCGATTCCACCGTCATGTCGCCGGCCACCATCTTCGGTAAGAACTGTTGCAGCAGCAGGGAGTCCGCGCGGCCTCCGGCGAGAGCTTCGGGGAGCCGGTCCGCGTCGATCCCTGCGCGTGCAGCGAGAGCTGCCGCTTCAGCGAGAACGGCGAACCCGCAACCGACAATCGTCTGGTTGATCAGCTTCGTGGTCTGGCCCGCGCCGATCGGCCCCATCAGCGTGAAGCGGCGCGCCAGCACAGCGACGACCTCGCGGGCACGCTCGAAATCCGCTTCGTTGCCCCCGGCCATGACGGTCAGATTCCCGGTTTCGGCGCCGATCACCCCACCCGAAACGGGCGCGTCCATCCAGCGCATCCCCGTTTCCCGCTGCAGGCGCGCCGCCATGTCCCGGCAGGCGCCCGGGCGGATCGAGGACATGTCGACCAGCAACTTTCCGTCCGCGCCGCCGGCGGCAATACCCTCTTCGCCGAACACGACGGCCTCCACCGCTTCGGTATCGGAGAGGCAAGTGAACACCAGATCGGAAGCGCGAGCTACGTCGGCCGCCGTCTGCCGTCGCTCCGCACCGAGTTCGACGAACCGGTCGAGTTTGGCGGGGGTGCGTCCCCAGACCGCCACCCCGTAGTCCGCCTCGAGCAGCCGTACGGTCATCGGCGCTCCCATGAGGCCGAGGCCGATGTATCCGAGGCTCGGTTTGTGCTGACCCATGGCATTCCCTCCTGGCTTCGTCTGTCCGAGCCGGGTTGTCGACGGCGCTTCGCTTCAGCCGCTCCCGCGCAGCTCCCGAGGAGCATAGAGACCGGCTGCAAGGAATCTGCGCAGCTGTCCCCGGCTCTCCGAGAACGCTGCCACCAAGGCCACGGCTCGCGCGGAGCGACAGGCGCTATACACTCCGCGCCGGTTAGTCCGGCTGGCCCCTTTTCCACCGCATATGGAGAGCTCGTGCACAGCACCCTCGAAGGCGTTCGCGTCCTGGACTTCACGCAGGTCCTGGCCGGCCCGTACTGCACGCAACAGCTGGCGCTGCTTGGCGCCGACGTCATCAAGGTGGAGAACCGTGTGGTCGGCGACCAGGCGCGCCAGACACTCCCTGCGACCGATCCGGACCTGGAGGATCTGGGTGCTTCGCCGTTGTTCCTGGCCGTGAACACGGGGAAGCGTTCGCTAACCCTCGACTTGAAGCACGAGCGTGCGGGGGAAGTCGTTCGCCGTCTGGCTGCCAGCTCGGACGTGCTCGTCGAAAACTTCAAGGCCGGCACCATGGACCGCTTGGGCTTTGGCTATGGCGCCATGAGCGCGATAAACCCGCGGCTGATCTACTGCGCGATTTCCGGCTACGGTCAAACCGGTCCACGCGCGTCCGCTGCCGCGTACGATGCCGCGATCCAGGCGGCGTCCGGAATGATGTCCGTGACCGGCACGCCGGAGACGGGACCGGTCAAGACGGGTCATTGGACGATCGACATGACGACTGCGACGCAGGCCTGTTTCGCGATTTCCGCCTCGCTGTTTTGTCGAGAACGGACGGGTCACGGCGACTTTCTCGACCTCTCCATGCTGGACACTGCAGCCGGCGTCATGGCGCCAAATCTCACGATGTATTCGGTGAACGGAACCGTCCCGAACCTGTCAGGCAACCGGTCGCAGACCGGCAACCCGGTCGCAGACGTGTACCCGGCCAGCGACGGACTCGTCATGATCGCCGCGGCCACCCAGAACCAGTTTCTGTCACTGGCGTCGCTGCTCGGCCGCGAGGAACTGACGACCGACCCTCGCTTCGTGACGCTGTCAGACCGAATCGCGAATGCTGACGAACTCCGGGTCATTCTGAGCGATGCGTTCTCCCGAGAAAGCGCCGCAATCTGGGAAGACCGTCTGGCGGAAGCCGGCATTCCGGCCGCACGCGTGTCGACGATCCCGCAGGTTTGGCAAGAGAATCCCCAACTGACCCATCGGGGCGTCTTCCAGACCGTTCCACGCCAAGACGGCGCCGGGGAAGGTCACTGGCCATACGTTGACCTGGCCTTTCACAGCATGCGGAAAGTCGGGCGGACACCTCATCCGGCCCCTCTGCTAGGCGAACACACCGAAGAGATTCTCGGCGAAGCCGGGTTCTCGCCGACCGAAATTGGCGAGTTTCAATCACAGAACGTCGTGTAACCCACCCGAACCGCCCACCGTGGAGAACGTGTCAGGTGGAACGTTCGCTCCAGCCACACATCCTGGGTGCCGTCCGCATCCGCCCTGATCGCGTGCCGCCGACCTGCAGTTCGGGCAGCACGTTCACCCTGGCCCAGTGACATTTGGGAATGCGCCCCATCCGCTCTAGACTGGGTGCCGCCACTGGGCATGGGAGAATTTGATGCGTTCAACGATGCTGATTGCCGTCGCGGCGTTGCTGATCACGGCCGCCAACGCGCGCGGCGTGGATCCTGCCGGGTCCGAGCTCTGGGAAGACCTCAGCGGCGCCTACCTCGGCGAGGACGCCAACGTGACGTTCAACGATTCCATTCGCCTCATGATGGCCGACCGGGTCGAGAGTGCGCATGAAGTGCCGATCATGGTCAAGGTACCGCACGATTTGCGTGACATGCAGGAACTCGTGCTGCTGGTGGATCGCAACCCCATTCAGCAGGTTGCGCGGATCACGCCGCACCGTCGAATCGAGTCCGTCGGGATGAACATCCGGTTGGAAGAATCGACGCCCGTCCGAGCCGCCATCCTGGACCCATCGGGAATCTGGCACGTCGCCACCAAATCGGTGCTGGTCATGAGCGCGGGCGGATGCTCTTCTCCGCCACCGGACGGCGCGGTGGTCGCGGCAGTCGGTGACGTCAATATCAAGCAGTTCGAACGGCACGGTGGAGCCAGCAGGCTCAAGGTTCGGATCCATCACCCGATGGACACCGGCTTCGTCGTTCTGGAGGATGGCGATGTCGTCCCGCCCTACTACGTCGAGAAGGTCCGAATTGAGGATGAGCGGGGCATGATCGCGGACATGCTGACCTGGGCGGCAATGTCGCGGGACCCTGTCATAACCATTGATCTTCCGACCGAGGGTCAGTCCGTGCGGGTCTCGGGCAGTGACTCTGAAGGCTTGTCGTTTGAAGGACTCGAGAACGCCCCTCTCATGTAGTCGTCGTGCAGCCGGGCTCGCCCGGGCTGCCGCCTGCCTGATCCTTTTCACCACGGCCGCGTGGGACGCCGTCGGCGCGTCCTACGGCCTGCGGCCGCAACCGGTCGCGCCGGGCGTCTACGTGTTCCCCGGGTCGCAGGACGCCCTTACGCCCGACAATGGCGCCAACATTGCGAACACCGGTTTCATCGTGGGATCGCGAGAGGTCCTGGCGATTGAAGCTGGCCCCACCCGCCGATATGGCAGGGAGATGTTGGCCGCCATCCGGTCTGTCACGGACCTGCCGATCCGCTACGCGGTGATTACCCACCGGCATCCCGATCACTCCTTCGGCCTCGGCGCATTCCGCGAGGCCGGCATCGACGTCCTTATGCATCCCGCTGAAGCCGAAGGCCTCGCCAACGAGGGACCGGCGCTTCTGGAACTCATGACCGCACTTGTGGGCGATGCCTGGACCCAGGGAACCACCATCGAGGCGCCGTCGGAAATGCTGACGGAGGATCGCCATGTGGACCTGGGTGACCGGCCGGTGGATATCCTTGTGCTGGAGGGTGGGCACAGTTCGGGTGACCTCGTTGTCCACGACCGGATATCCGGGGTTGCGTTCTTCGGCGATCTGCTGTTCGTCGGGAGGGCCGCCACCGTGCCGCACGCCGACATTGGCGCTTGGCTCATGCACCTTGACCGGCTTGAATCGCTGCCCTGGACGAAAGGTGTGCCGGGGCACGGCCCCATCCTTGAGGACCCGGCCGGATTCGCTGACACGCGCGACTGGATCCGCTTTCTGCGCAGCCGGATCCTCGAGGCCGTACTGACTGGCGAGAGTCCGGCTGAAGTCCTTGATCCTGGTGTCCCGGAACCGTTCGCCGGAATGGTGGAAGCCGGGCCGACGTTCGGGCGGGCTGTGCTTCAGCTGTACAGGCGGTACGAGGCCATGGACCCGGCAGAACTCGACGCCCTGGCCCAATAGCGATCCCGGCCGGTCCGAACCGGCGCCCCGCATGCGCCGCGGTCGGGCTGGCCTGCCCTCGACTGGGGACTGACCTCCACAGCAAGATACCCTGGACTTCAGGACCAGATTTCGCGATGCGCTTTCGATGGCAGCGGACATTGGCGTCCGCATGCAGGGACGCCGCGGCGAACCTCACCACTCACCGATACCGCGGGCATTGCCGTACGGGTCCTCGTGTTACCGACTTGGATGCAACTGCCAACGTGCCCCTGCGGACTTTCCGTGGTGCCGGAAGGTTCTGGCTACCGGCGCATCTGCTCGGCCGGCGCGGCGTCCCTGGGGCGCGTTGGGATGTTCTCACTCTCGGTGATCCAGCGCCTGGGAAATTTGGGCCGCCGGAGCACATCGATCGACATTCGGCCTGACATTCTGGGACGGCGCCTGACCGTGCGCTTCGCGGTCTCGATCTGATTGGCCAAGTCGGGGGCTGCCGGTCGGATCAGCGTGGCCAGCGTCCAGACCGCTCCGATGCCCATGAGTACTGCAGGGTCGCTTGCGCAACGGAATACGAGTCTCCGCGCGCCGCCATTCCTAGAGCCGGTCCTTGTCGCCCTGCGGCCTCGGTCAGGTAGACCCGAATGCTTGGAGATGTCTGAGTGAGTAAGCATGTTCGGGTTCCTGTTTCTATCGCCGAACTAGGGACAGAAAGGGGGCTTGGCAAACCACGAGGGCGAACCTCGGCCATGGACTGAGAATGCGAAGAACTTAGAAGGCTGCTGCAAGCTGCACGCGAATTCTGACCGGACGATGCCCGGAAATGCGTACGCTAGTCGGATCGAGAGAATCGACCTGTCCCCGAGGTCGGAAGCAGCCAGCCAGGTGGTTCCTCTGCAAATGGAAACCTCGTGAATCCCTGAGATCACGAGACGACGAGAAGAAGCTGACGAAATCGCCGAAACTAGAGGCATTCGGTGTGGGACCGGCCGAGCACCTCGATTTGGCAACACCGACCTTCGCCCCGGACGAACGCGAGCCACAGCAATCGGGATGATGCCTCGTTGCGTCTGCGGTAACGTCGCTTGGCTTGACGCCGAGCCCCCGTCAACACACGCAGACGGGAGCCCAGAGTGGGGCAAACCGCAAAAACTTATGTGGTATCGAACACGACCTGCACAGGAACACAGATGGCTGTGAGTGCAACCAATGTTTGAGAATATTCTCAAACATTGGTTGCACTCACAATGGCCTTGGTGGAGCCGAGGGGATTCGAACCCCTGACCTTCGCATTGCGAACGCGACGCTCTCCCAACTGAGCTACGGCCCCTCCGACGGCACTGTCTGGCACGTGACCGGAAAGGTGTCAAATGCCGGCTTGCCGCCGCCCTGCATCCTTCCCGGGCCCGAAGATGTAAATCACGTATGAAAGCGTTTCTACGTGGTATATCCACGACCTTGGGCTGCACCGATTTCGCGTGGCCCGCAATCGCTGCCCTGGCCATGCTTCGGAGTCCTGGATGTCGGACGTGAACAAGATCGTGCTCGCCTACTCGGGCGGCCTCGACACCTCGGTGATCCTGCGCTGGCTGCAGCAGACCTACCAGTGCGAGGTGGTCGCCTTCTCAGCCGACCTCGGCTACGAGAGCGTGGAGCGGGCCCGCGCCAAGGCTGAGCAGATGGGAGTTCGCGACATCCGCATCGAGGACCTCCGGGAAACCTTCGTCCGCGACTACGTCTTCCCAATGTTCCGAGCCAATGCGCTCTACGAGGGCACCTACCTTCTCGGAACGTCGATCGCTCGCCCGCTGATCGCACGCAGGCAGGTCGAGATCGCCGCCGAAACCGGCGCAGATGCGGTGGCGCATGGCGCGACAGGAAAGGGTAACGACCAGGTCCGCTTTGAATTGAGCTATTACGCGCTCAACCCCGACATACAGGTGATCGCCCCCTGGCGCTCCTGGGAACTGCAGTCCCGGACCGACCTGCTCACCTATGCCGAAGCGCACCAAATCCCGATCGAGAACGTGAGCGCGGGCGAACCGCCTTATTCAACCGATTCCAACCTTCTCCACACCTCCTACGAAGGAAAGGCGCTGGAGGATCCCTGGCGCGAACCCGACGAGGCAATGTTCCAGCGAACGGCTGCGCCGGAAGCCGGACCTGACACGCCTCAGTACGTGGAAATCGATTTCGTGGAGGGAGATCCCGTCGCGATCGACGGGACACGCCTGTCCCCTGCCCGACTGCTTGAACGGCTCAACGAACTCGGGGGTGCCCACGGGATCGGCCGGCTCGACCTCGTGGAGAATCGTTTTGTCGGCATGAAGTCCCGGGGCGTCTACGAAACGCCCGGCGGCACCTTGCTCCAGACCGCTCACCGGGCCGTCGAATCACTCACGCTGGACGGGCCCGCCATGCGTACGCGCGACGAAATCATGCCGCGCTACGCTTCGCTTGTGTACAACGGTTTCTGGTTCGCGCCCGAGCGCGAGATGCTCCAGGCCCTGATCGACGAATCGCAACGCAACGTTACCGGGACGACCCGCCTCAAGCTCTACCGGGGATCTGCACGGGTCGTCGGACGTCGTTCGCCGAGAAGCCTCTACAGCGAGAGCATTGCCACCTTCGAGGCGGATTCGGTGTACGATCAGAAAGATGCCGAAGGCTTCATCCGCCTCAATGCGCTCCGCCTGCGGCAGCGCCGTCGGGTGGAGGGCGACCGCTAACCCATCGTGAGTTCGACGAGCAGGCTCCGAACGAACCAAACCGCCAGGATGAGAACGACCGGCGAGATATCGATGGTGCCGGTGTCCGGCAGAATTCGGCGAATGGGGCGCAGCATCGGTTCGGTAAGCCGGCCGAGTGCCTGGTGCACGCCGAAGACGAACCGGTTCCGGAAGTTGATCACGTCAAACGCGATCAGCCAGCTCAACACCGCCTGAATCACCACGATCCAGATGACCAGATTCAGAATCTTGTCGATCAGCAAGATAAGGCTGTTCATGAGAGCCCGTGCGCAACCCTTGGTACATTCGGGCCGTCAGTATATCGGCGGGACTCGGGTCGAGGACCCGAGCATGACTCACCGGTGCTGACTCGGCGATGACGCGCGAATTCGCGGAGACCCTTCACGCGGGGTATGCGCAGATATTTGCGGTTTCACGCGTGCTGGCCGATGAACAGAGCGCCTTCCAACGTATTCAACTGTTTGAGAACCCGGCATTCGGCCGGGTACTCGCGCTCGACGGAATCGTCCAGATCACCGAGCGCGACGAGCACACGTACTCAGAGATGATGGTGCATCCGCCCGTATACGAACATGGCGGAGTCGAGCGCGTGATGATCGCCGGCGGTGGCGACGGCGCAGTCGCAGAAGAGGTGCTCAAACACCCGTCGGTCCGAACCGTGGATCTGGTGGACATTGACCGGCGGGTGGTTGAACTCGCCCGCGAATTCCTGGGTGCCGTGCACGGAAAGGCGTTCGAGGATTCTCGCCTCCGGGTGCACTTCGACGACGCCGGCCATTTCCTGGAGCGGCACCAGGGTACCTACGACCTGATCATTGCCGACCGCCCCGATCCGGTGGGAGCAGCGGAAAGCCTGTTTGCAGAATCGTTCTATCAGCGCGTGGCGGTGGCGCTCCGGGGCGCCGGCATCGCCGTCTTTCAGAGCGGCGTCCCGTTCTTTCAGGAAGACGAGCTCCGAGACGTCTGCCGCAAGATGCGTTCCGTTTGGGGCGAGGTGTCCACGTATCTCGCCGTTACCCCGACGTATACCGGCGGCCTGATGGCCATCACCCGGGGCTCCCCGAGACCGGTCACCCAACCCATTCTCGATGCCGCGCTCGAGCGAGCTCGACGGGATCTTCTCGAGACCCAAACCTATACGCCCGACGTGCACCGAGCCGCGTACGCGCTCCCCGCCTGGATCCGCGCGATCACTGACGCCCCCTAGCCCGCGTGCCGCCCCGGGCCGATGAACAGGCTGTGCGGAGCCGGACACCCATTGAACCGCGATGCGTAGACAGTGGTGTAGGCGCCCGCGCACCGGATCCTTATCCGATCTCCGGCCGCGAGCCCGAGCGGCAACTGATAGTCGGCGGCTTCGTAGAGGATGTCGGCGCTGTCGCAGGTCGGCCCGGCAATAACAACCGGTCCGCACGGTTCGTCCGGGCCGCAGGCTTCGATGGGGTATCTGATCGCATCGCCCTCGGTCTCCGCCAGCCCACCGAAGCGCCCGATGTCGAGAAAGACCCAGCGGTGCCTGTCAGCAGGCGACTTCCGGGTCACGAGAACGACTTCGGACTCGATGACGCCAGCGGCCGCAACCAGATAACGCCCGGGCTCAATGGCAAGGGCAGGCACGGCGTCTCCGAAGTGCCGGGCCAACGCGTTCCGGATTGTCCCGGCGCACGCTTCCAGACTCGGGATTCCGTCGTGGTACTGAACCGGCAGGCCACCACCGAAGTTCAGCGATTCGACGGGTAGGCCGGCAGCGGCCATTCCCTCCGCCGTCCGTGCAGCGACTGCAGCGGCTCGGTTCCAACTCTCGAGATCCGTCTGCTGAGAGCCAACATGAAAAGAGAGTCCGGTCGGTCGAAGACCCAGCGCGACCGCTCGACGCATTAGGTCGACGGCGCTCTCTGAAGAGCATCCGAACTTTCGGTCCAGCGGCCATGCGGCCCCCGAGTTGTCCACCGCCAGCCTGACCACGAGGGAAGATCCCGGCGCGTGCTTCGCGATCTTCTGCAGTTCCGGCAGCGAATCGCATGCAAAGCTGCGGATGCCATGACGCCATGACCAGGCAATGTCTGCGGCCTTCTTGACCGTATTGCCGTAGGCCAGTCGCTCCGGCAGCACGCCGAGACGCAGACACAGTCGAATTTCCGACCGGCTCGTGACGTCGAAGGAAGCGCCCAGCGACCGAAGGCAACTGACAATTTCCGGTGCCGGATTGGCCTTTACCGAGTAGTGAACGCGCACTCCGGGGAACCTGTTCGTAACGCGGCGGTACGCAGCCGCCACTTCGCCCAGGTCAATGACGAGGCAAGGGGTCCGACGGCGGCGGGCATCAAGGAACCGCTCCGCTGCCGCGCTCACGCCGATTTGCCGGCGGCCGGGTAGGTTCCGCGGCGGAGCACCTGAACCTGCTTGCTGGTCGGACGAAAATGTCGCTCCAGCTCGTGCAACGCAGCGCTCGCGTTAGTGCCTCCGCAAAGAAACGCGTCGAACGCCACGTATCCGCGTTCCGGCCAAGTGTGAACGCTCATATGCGATTCAGCCAACACGGCAACACCCGACACACCCTGCTCATCGCCGAAAGGATGAAGGTAAAGGTGGAGGATCGTGGCGCCAGCCGCGTGAGCGGCCTTTCGCATCGCGGTACCGATCGCCTCGACGTCGTCCAGCGCCGAAGCACCCCAAAAGTCGGCAATCAGGTGGAGCCCCGCGTACGTGGCGCCGGCCTCGGTAACGAACTTGTCTGCCCCAACCGTGCGGTCGGCCATGGCAACAGGAGTACCGCAACCGGTCGGACTGCGAAGCATTGCTGGTTTCTCGCGCTGGGGCCGGAAGGCCGGGCCAGGCCCCCAACCGTCAAGGCACGTCGGCAGTGATTGCGGAACCTAGACGTTCGC
Organism: Rhodospirillales bacterium; assembly: GCA_028824295.1. Lineage (NCBI taxonomy): Bacteria > Pseudomonadati > Pseudomonadota > Alphaproteobacteria > Rhodospirillales > Rhodospirillales bacterium. The sequence goes on from JAPPED010000022.1 coordinate 100,065, forward strand.
AGTAGTGCGACGCAACTCCGGGAATGGCTGGGCCACTGCATTGGCAACCGGCCTGCCCTTCCGTCTGAACCAGCGGGCTGCCGGCACGACGGCCTCGTGTATCAGCGCGCTGGATGCCAGCGCTCCTCCTGGTCAGGAAGCGCCCCTGCCATCGTCAGAAGTTGACGTGCGTCGACGCGCGTCCGCCCAGGCTTGAAGGTCCTCTCGTAGGTAGCGAATCCGCCCGCCGAAGCGGTGAAACGCCGGGCCTTCGCCCGACGCCCGATATCGGTCCAGCGTTCGCACAGACAACCCGAGCCAATCTGCCGCCTGGCGCGGCGTGAGGTACCTGGGCATATCGTTCATCGTACTCTCCTCCTACCGACTGCACGCCATCGAACTCCCGTGTCACGTCCCTGGTCACCTGCGTTCATGGCGACCCCGCATTTCTCCGGCCAGAAAGCCCTCGCCTATCCCGACTCGCCCCGACCCGAATGTCGAATTGCGCACACCGACGTGAGACACCGAACAAAACGGCCCCACAACGTTTTCATCTAACGCCATGGACGCGCTATGTGAAATTCATTTTTACAATAGTTTTATGAGCTTATTGCATGTATCTGTAGGATGTGTGGCGTCCATTGGCGTTGTTGGTCGTCTTATTACCGCCTTTGACAAAAGACCGGACCGGGAATTTGCGAGCGCCGGGCAGCCGAGCCAGTGCAATCGATTGCCGCGCACGAACAGCCGGTGCCGGTGGCATCGCCGGGAACGGTGCGAATGGGCCCCGCGCAACCCGACCGGCAACATCGGTCCCGCCCGGGACACCGCATCGACGGACCCGTTCTCAGGACGGCCGTGGTTTCCCGCGATTGACCGTTGCAACGCAGGAAAGGTTCCGATCCGCAGGGAGGCAACCTGCCCGAACGCTTCACGCCTCCATGCCGGCTCTCGTGACCAGCGGCTCGTTCGTTATCCTCCCGGTGTTGGCACGTGGAGCGGTCAAGATGTAAGGCCATTCTGACAAGGCCTTGACGGGAATCGTCGCGCCGACGGAGTTCGTCCTTGGTTCAGGTCTTGGAGGTGGTCGGTTGCGAGCGGTGTATCCGTCCTGGCGACCCCGGCATGTGACCTCGGCCTCTCGCGCAGCCACGACCATTGGAATGCCGGCGACGGCGGCCATCCCGCAACCGCCGGCGACACCAAGAACGGAGAGCAGAATGTCGATATCGAACCAGACGACCGGGAGTGGCGCCCCTCTGATCGCCATGACGGTTGCCTTCGTCGTGTGCGTCACCGCACTCGGAACAGTCTCACGCGCCGAAGCGGCGGAATACACCATGGTAGTTCCGCACCTGCTCCCTGAGGATCTCACCAACAACGAAGTTCAGCCGGCGCTCATGCACTTCGCGTCGCAGGTGGAAGCGCGTACCGACGGCGACATTGACGTCCAGATCTTCGGAGCCGGCCAATTGGGGTCGGAAGTCGAGAACGGAAAGGAAGCACAGATCGGGAAGACCGTTCAGTCGGCCGTCATGTCATCCGGGGCCATGTCCTCGTTCTTCAAGGACTATCAAATCATCACGACCCCGTTCCTGTTCCCGAACTACCACGTGGCAAGGGCCTACTTCGATGGAGCGTGGCACGCGAATTTCATGCGCGGTGCCATCGAGTCCTCCGGACTTCGCTACCTAGGCACATTCGATGACGGTGGCGGCTTCGTAGCCTTCACCAACAACAAGCGCCTCATCCGTACGGTGGACGACATCCAGGGGCTGCGCATCCGGGTCGAGGAAAACCCCGCCCACGTCGCCACCATGAAGGCACTCGGCGCGTCGGCCACCCCGCTGCCATGGGGCGAAGTCATCACCGCGCTCAGCACCGGCCTTGCAGACGGCCAGTTCAACGCCCCGGGGGCCAGCCTTGCATTCAAGCTATGGGAAGTGAACGACTACACCACCTGGAGCGGCCACGTCTACAACTCCATTTCCTGGATGGTGAGCGAACGGTGGTACCAGTCGCTGCCCGGGGACTACCAGCGCATCGTCGTGCAGTCGGCACGGGAAGCAATCCAGATGGCCCACGGCTTCGCGACCCTTGCCGCTGTGCGGGGGTGGGTTGCCTCGTGCGATGAGTTCGTGGAATGCCACATCCTGACGGCCGACGAGAAGAAAAGGATGGCGGCGATCGCCCGGCCCGCGTGGCGGCAGTGGATCACGGAGGACTTTGGCGTCGATGCGGGGCTGGTCGACGCGCTGTGGGTTGAAGTGGACCGGATCGAACAGGCCCTCGCCGCCAGCGACATGGAGCACTACGGGAACTAGGCCACCGGCAAGACGGTCGCCCGGTCCGGCGCTGCGGTCGCCGTCGCTCTCCCCCCCGGCCAGCGACCGAAACCGGTTTCCCATGCAACGCCTTCGTAGCTTCAGCGACCAGCTCAACGTCGTGGTCATCTACGTCTGCGTCGCGTTCGTCGGCGTGATGCTTGCGATCTCGTTTGCGGGTTCGTTCTACATGGTGATCACCGGAGACTCGCTGAGTTGGACCTACTCGCTTGCCCGCCTCTTCGTGCCATGGATCGGGCTCCTTAGCTCCACCGTTGCGCTCCGCTACGGAGAGCACGTCGCCATGACGCTGGTATCGAGGAATCTTCCTCGACCGTGGGCACGGACGATGCAATGGCTGGTGCTCGCGTCGCTCGCGTTGCTGGGATTGCTGCTGATCGAGACCGGTTGGGACTTCTTCCTGAATTCCACCCAGTACTACATGGTCTCCGACCAGTTTCAGGTGCACCACCGCTGGGTAGCGGCGGCCGTCCCGATCACGGGGGTGATCATCCTTGTGCACCTGGTGCACGGGCACGTCCTCCTCCGACCATCGCCGGACAGCCCCGACGGGGAACACGACGCGTGACCGCCGCCGCGGTTTTCCTGTTCCTTCTCGTGGTGGGAGCACCGGTCGCGCTCGTGATGGCGTTCTCGGGCCTCGCGGGAGCGATCTCCCTTGGCGGTCTCGACCTGCGCGGCATGCTTGCCGACCGCATGTTCTCCGGCGTCTCGGGTTTCGTTCTCATTGCGGTCCCGTACTTCATCTTCACCGCGGAGCTGATGAATCAGGCGGGTCTGACCCAGAAGCTCGTGACGTTCAACAACGCCCTGCTCGGACGAGTCCGCGGCGCGCTCAGCCACGTGAACATCACCACCAGCGTGTTCTTTGCCGGACTCACGGGCGCGGCCATTACCGATGCCGTGGCAATCGGGCGGCTGATGATCCCGGCCATGAAGAAGGAAGGCTACGACGCCGCCTATGCGGCCGCGGTGACGGCGTGTTCGTCAATCATCGGTCCCATCATCCCGCCGAGCGTCGTCATGGTCGTCTACGCGTCCATCCTGCGGGACGTTTCCGTACTTGACCTGTTCGCCGGCGGGCTGGTTCCAGGGCTGCTCATGGCCGGGATGCTGCTCGTGACAAGCAGCATTCTCGCCTACCTCGGAAACCACCCAAAGCACCCGGGTGCGCCACTTCGCATCGCGATCGTTGCCTTCTTCGCATCAGTACCTGCCCTGTTGGTGCCGCTCATCATCCTCGGCGGCATTCTCGGAGGACTCACCACCATCACGGAAGCCTCCGCCTTCGCCGCGGTCTATGCGCTTCTGATCGGCCTCTTCGGATACCGGACGCTCAATCTGGCGAAAATCCGCGCTGCCCTGCTCATCACGGTGCGATTCAGCGGGGTCGTGTTCTTCCTGCTGGCGACTTCGACCGTGCTCGGGTGGTTCATTACGCGTTCGGGCGTGGCCCGTGAGGCGGCAGGGTTCATCGCGAGCATCAGTACCGAGCCGACCGTCCAGATCCTCCTAGTGGATCTGTTCCTGATCGCCGTCGGCACCGTGCTGGACGTACTACCGGCACTCATTGTCGTCGCCCCGGTCCTGGTGCCCGCAATGCTCAGCCTGGGTTTCGATCCCCTTCACTTCGCAATCGTCATGATCGTGACCCTGAACGTCGCCAACATCACGCCGCCCGTCGGGATGACCCTGATGACGGCGTCGCAACTGGCCGGGGTGACCTACGAGCGCGCGATCCGGGCCTCCATACCGTTCTATGCCAGCCACGTCGCGGTCATCGTAATCGTCTCGCTCTGGCCCAGCCTAGTGCTCTGGCTGCCCAACCTGATTCGCGGCTAGGCCGGGCTGCTCCAAACGCGGCCTGCACTAGCTCGTCGGCGCAGCGGTACCGGTCAGCAACGCAAACAGTGCTTCGCAATTAACTCTGGATCGCGTCCACTTGCAAAAGAAACCTTATACCGGACCCGTGGATTTACTTATACACAATTACTGGTGAAGCTATATCAAGGATAACAGCGAGGGTAGTTATTGCCAGTGTTCAATTGAAGACATATCAAGGCATGCAGTATTTGCATGCAACAAGGAATCTTGACTGTAAATCTGGCCGACATCGCACTACCTTGAACACATGAGAAAGTCGTCTGCTTGTATTCTTCGACCTACTGTCAAAGAGAAATCAGTTCGATCCTTCGTAGCGGATCAAGAACAGTCCTTTCGTCCACTGGCAATGTCCAACCTGCACCACCTGTTCCCAACGGGCATACCCGCATGGAGACGGCCTGGAGCTGTGCTCCTGACCCACATGCGCCCGATACCGGCTGCCCGGAGAAACCAGGTTGATGCCGGCGAGAAGCATCTATTGGCAAAGCAGCAAGAAAGGAGAACAACGCATGCCCGGTAATCACGCGACGAGCAATACCGGCGGGCCATCGTCCCGACCCGGTTTCATGGCCAACATGACTCTGGAGCGATTCGCGGCCCTCATGAACACGGTCTGGACGATCCGAATAGTCCTGTCATGCGCCCTGCTGGCGGTGGTGGTGATCCCCCATCTGGCGAGCTCTCCTGCAGCCAACGTTCCGAACCCAACGAGCTTGACATCGCTTGAGGCGGCGGCAGTGGACGTCGCCAGGATGGCTGCCGAAACGGAGACGGAACTCGACCGTTTCCTGCGCGAGCCCCGCCGGGTCCTCGCCCATCCCGGGATCCATCGTCAGCTGCTGGCCGACATCAAGGCGTACAGCAGCCAGATCAAGCGGCCGGAAATGACGGCCTTTGAAGCGCAGGAACCATCTCCCTGTATCGCTGAGGTTGAGCAGGACGAGATCGACATCAAGACTGCAGCCGCAATGGTGCCGGACGGGCCCACGGCCAAGTCGCCCCGGACAACAGGCTTATCGTGCAGCAGCCATGTTGCCGGGCAGCTCAAGATCGATGCGAGTTCTTCCGTGGAACCGATCGCCGACTGGGGCACATCGGACTCCCCTCAGTGTGGCGAGGGTCGCGAACTTCCTACGATTTTCGCCAGCTGGGAAACATCGACAGCGGCACCAGCCCCAGCCCGTGCGCAGGAGCCCGAGCACGGGAGGCTCGAGGACTCAACGCTGAACCGGGGGGCTGGTCGAGGCTGGATCCGGCTGTCGCACGCCGCGCCCTCCAGCGGGGTTCATCGCGACCTTCGATCAGACCATGGCATTTGTTTCGTGCGTTGACGGGCCAGCGAACTCACCCTGCAGGGCCTTGGGCATCGGTCCATGCAGGGATCCGTTCCTCGCGAACTGCCTTGTCCCGTGTCAGCCGCCCGCGATCTTCGGCATCAGATACACCTCGCTGTCCGGGCCGACTGGCGAAAAGAGCGCATCCTGGTGGATCTCGCCGTCGATGGCGACCGCAATTCCTTCATCAAGGTGTGGGGCGAGCGCGGGGTAGCGCTCGCCCAACCGGTTGAGCAGGTCACGCACGTTCGAAGCGGGAATGTCCGCCTCGGTGTCGTCACCAACGAGGTGGCGAAAGTTGCCGGTGAAGACCACGCGCGCCATGGGATCGGTCAGGCCGCCTCGGCGATGCGGGCATCCTCCAGCGCTTTGAGGACCCTGGGCGGGGACATCGGCAAGTCCATGAACCGCATTCCCAGCGCGCCTTCCACGGCGTTGGCGATGGCGGCCATGGGCGGCACGATCGGCGTCTCCCCGACGCCGCGGACCCCGTACGGATGTGTCGGGTTCGGAACCTCCACGATGACCGTGTCGATCATCGGAACGTCCGAGCAGACGGGAATCCGGTAGTCGAGGAAACCGGGGTTCTGCAGCCGCCCCTTGTCGTCGTAGATGTACTCCTCGTTCAGGGCCCACCCTATTCCCTGGACGGCTCCACCCTGCAGCTGCCCTTCGACATAGCTCGGGTGCACCGCCGTTCCGGCGTCCTGGATGACCGTGTAGCGCTCGATCGTCACTCTGCCGGTCTCGCGGTCGACGTCCACGTCGACGATATGCGTTCCGAAGCTCGGCCCGGCGCCTTGCGCGTTGATCTGTGCCCGACCAACGAACGGTCCACCGGTCTTGCCGGCGAGCCTCGCAAGGTCGGCCAGGGATAGCGGGTCGAACTCACCGGCGTTGGACCCGGCGGGGCGCGCCTCGCCATCGGCCCATTCCACCGCGTCGACCGGAATGTCCCAGACCTTCGCAGCGCGCTCGCACAGCTGCCGGATCATGTCCTTTCCTGCCTCGACGACGGCCATCCCGCTGGCGAACGCAGTCCGGCTGCCGCCGGTCAGGAAGGTGTAGCCGAGTGTGCTCGTATCGCCGATCAGGGGACGGATTCGTTCGACGTCCACGCCCAGTGTTTCGGCTGCCTGCAGGCACAGCGACGCGCGCGAGCCCCCGATATCGGGTGTCCCTGCGACGAGGGCGATGGTGCCGTCCTCTCCCAGATTGAGCGTCGCACAGGTTTCGCCGCCGATGTTGAACCAGAAGCCGGAAGCAACCCCTCGGCCCTGACCCGGCTTGAGCGGGGCGCGGTAGTGGTCGTGCGCCTTTGCCTGCTCGAGCGTCTCGACCAGCCCAACCGGCCCGAACGTCGGACCATACGCGGCCTTGGTGCCTTGCTTCGCCGCGTTCTTCAGCCGGAGCTCGACGGGATCCATCCCGATCCGCTTGGCGAGCTCATCGACGACGGACTCGACCGCGAATTCAGACTGCGGAGCACCCGGCGCACGGTACGCGGCCACCTTGGGCCGATTGACCAACACGTCGTAGCCGACGACCTTCACGTGGTCCAGGTCGTACGGGGCGAACGCGCACATACAGCCCGGCTGGACCGGCGATCCCTGGAAGGCCCCGGCCTGATATTTCAACACGGCCTCCCCTGCCGTAATCCGACCCTCGTTGGTCATCCCGATCTTGACCCACACGCGGGTACCTGCGGCAGGACCGGAAGCCCGGAACACCTCCTCGCGAGACATGGTCATCTTCACGGGCTGCCCGGACTTGCGCGACAGCATCAGTGCCACCGGCTCCAGGTATACGACGGTCTTGCCGCCGAACCCTCCGCCGATTTCGGAGGCGGTGACCCGAAGCTTCGATACATCCATGCCGAGGAGCTTCGCGCAGTGCCCCCGGACCACGAAGTGGCCCTGGGTGGTGCACCAGAGCTCGGCCTGCCCGTCCTCGGAATAGTTTGCGATGCAGGAGTGAGGTTCGATATAGCCCTGATGCACGGGCTGCGTGCTGAACTCGCGCTCGATGACGATGTCGGCTTCCGCAAACCCCGCGGCGACGTCGCCGAGCTTGAATTCCACGACCTTGGCGATGTTGGAGGGTTTCGTGGGGGCCGGTTCGACACCAGCGGTGATCATGTCCTCGTGCAGCAGCGGTGCGTCCGGCGCCATCGCATCGACGACATCAAGGACGTGCGGGAGGACTTCGTAGTCGACGTCGATCAGAGCCAGCGCCTCTCTCGCCACCTTCTCGCTGACAGCCGCCACCGCGGCGACCGGATGTCCCTCGAACAGCGCCTTCTCGCGCGCCATGACGTTCCGGACCACGTCACGGTAGTTGACCAGCATCTCGCCGGCCGGCACGAATTCGGAAGAGAGGTCGTTGAAATCGTCGCGGGTGACCACGGTCTTCACGCCGGGCAGCGCCAGGGCCGCAGACGCATCGATCGACCGGATTCGCGCATGCGCGTGCGGGCTTCGGAGCACCTTGCCCACCAGCATGTTCGGGAGATGGACATCGGCCCCGAACCGTGCGCGGCCGGTCACCTTGTCGACACCGTCGGGCCGCACCGGCCGGGTTCCGATCCACCGGGTAGCCCCGTTTGCCTTGCCGTTTGAAGTAGCCGCCATCGGTCAGCCTCCTCGCATCTCTTGCGCCGTGTCTAACACGGCACGCACGATCTTGTCATAACCGGTGCAGCGGCAGAGATTGCCTGCCAGCCAGTACCGGACCTCGATCTCGGTCGGATCGGGGTTGCGCTCGAGCAGTGACTTCGCGGCCACCAGGATGCCGGGCGTGCAGACCCCGCACTGAAGCGCCGCGTGCTCGAGGAATTTTGTCTGCAGCGGGTGAAGCTGGTCGCCGTTGGCCATTCCCTCGATCGTTTCGATGGAATGCCCCTCAGCCTCCACGCCGAGCATCAGGCAGGCGCACACAAGGCGGTCATCGACGATGACGCTGCACGCGCCACAGTCGCCCGAACCGCAACCTTCCTTGCTGCCAGTGAGGTAGAGTTCATCTCTCAGTACATCGAGCAGGGTCTGCTCGGCGTCACACAGGAATTCGACCGGATCCCCGTTTACGGTCGTCGTGACGTGTGCCTTGGCCATTATCGCGCCCCCTTAGCCCGCTGGGCGGCAATCTTTGCCGCTCGTGTCGCGAGTACTCCCGCGACCTTGGTTCGGTACTCGACCGTGCCCCGCTTGTCGTCAATCGGACGACAGGCCGCACTTGCCGCGGCAGCCATGTTCTGCAGGGCTGCGTCGTCGCATTCGGTGCCGACAAGGGCCCGACCCGCCTCTTCAACGAGGATTACAGTAGGTGCGACGGCACCGAGGGAAACCCGGGCAGTGGCGCAGCGTCCATTGTCGTCAAACGAGAGGTTGACCCCGGCGCCAACGACCGCGATGTCCATCTCGGTGCGGGGAATGAAACGCAGGTATGCGTCGGCCGAACGCGGTGGCCGTTTCGGAAATTCGAATGCGACGACGAATTCGCCGTCGTCAAGAGAGAGCTCGCCAGGTCCCGTGCAAACCTCTTCGACCGGCACGCGGCGCTCGCCGCCCGGACCCGCGATCCTGCACGTGGCAGCGGCGGCCACCAGGGCAGGCACGGTATCTGCCGCCGGCGATGCGTTGCAGAGATTGCCGGCCAAGCTGGCCCGGCCCTGGATCTGGGTCGAGCCAATGAGCTCGGTCGCTTCGACCACGCCCGGCCACATTGCCTTGGCAGCCGCGTGCTCTCCCAGCTCAGCGCCTGTGACCGCAGCTCCGATGACGAGCCTGCCGCCTTCTTCGCGAATCTCCCGGGTTTCGTCGATTCGCTTGATGTCGACGACGAGTTCCGGCGCGATCATGCCGGCACGGAGCTGGACAAGCAGGTCCGTGCCTCCCGCCAGCACGCGACCCCGCGGGCCACCGCCCGCGAGGAGCTTCACCGCCCCTTCGATGGTTTCGGGTGCCTCATACCGCACTCACAACCTCCCCACTGACTTCTGCTGGTGCAAGGCGCGGTCCCGCCCGCTGCCTCCGATGTTCCGGAAGTCCAATGAAGCATCCGTCTTCGGCGCTGTGCCCGGAGATGGCCGCAGGTGTACGGGAAAGCGTTCCAGCGGCGGCACCATACCATGCCGGACGACCAGCCGTTGCGCTCAGAGGCCGCACGCCGGCTATCCGTCTCCACGCACAAGCAGGGAACACCGAGCGCCTGCGGTTCCGGTCCGAAGATCGTGTCAAGACGATGCGGACTTCCGATGCGGTTGAGCGCCGCGACCACCTGTCTCATGGTGGTCGAAGAAGGAAACCAAGCTGGACGCATGAACTGCCGCAACGGCAGAGGCCGGGCTGCTCCTCCCTGATCGGAAGCCGGGGCGGCTGCCACCCGACGGAAGTCACGGTGCTGCGCAGTGACGCGCCGGGTGACGCCGGTGACGGTTGCCGTGGTTCGTCTGCCGAGCGCGATAGCTGCCGCGCCACGTGCCTGCGCGAGAAACCCTTCGGTCAGGCCTGCGAATGCGCCACCTGCTCGCGCGGGTCGACGGGACTGAAGCGGCGCCGGCCGACGTTGTCCATGTTGACGCCTTCCACCCGCAGCAGCTGGGTCGCGCCCTCGCGCCGAGGCGAATGGATGTCCCCCTCGTGGTAGACCACGGCCTGGCCCGGACGCAAACGATACTGTCGCACCTTCTCGACATGTCCGGGCGACACTTCCTGCCATTCGATCATCTCGGTCTCGCCGGCAACCTGTCCATACACGGCCCAACTCGGACCGTGGTCGTGGGGTTGGCTGTTCGCGACGCCCAGGTGCACATGCGCCAGGATGCAGAAGCCGAGCTCCGGATCTTCGTAGAGAATCTTGCGCACATCCTCCATGCCTGGTCCGAGGTGGGTGTGCACAAACTCCGGATCGGCACAGGCCCTCTCAATGAACTTGCGGACCTCCTCTCGCCCGGTTTTGCCCGGGTCCCGCCGAAGTGACTCCCGGCAATCTACCGCGAGTTGCTCAAGCTCGTATGTCATGGCCGTCTCCCCGCGAACGCTTCGCCGGCATCGAGGCGAGATCGCAGTATGTGTGGCAGGTGAAAACGGCGTCAATGCGTCCCACACAACCGCGTGGGTTGACCATGTCGGGAGACCCCACGGTAAGGGCAGCCACGTGGCGGTTCGTCCGCATGCGTCCGGGATGATTCCGCTCCGCCATGACGGGTTGCCCCAGCCTTCGGAATTGAACCCAGCTTGCGGTCGATGCCCTCGCGTCGGTCGTGACCTTGAAGCCGCGCAAGTCCGGTATCCGTGCGTGGGCAACGGCTCACCCGTTGGTCCGGGACCACGGCGGAAGGCATCGGAGGGCTGGCGGTTGTCGCCTGATCAAGGTGGAGCCGGGGGTTCCTGCGCGCATTCGAGTACGGGATGATGCACGGGGCGACGCGTCTTGCCTTGACCTGCTCTCCTGCCTGCGTGCTCGCGCCCGCTGGATTTCCTTGGACCCGCCATTCGAGAGGTCACCGGATGCTGATGCACACACGGGGTCGACGGATCATCCCGACCTGGACCGGAATCACGTCGTGACGCGGCAACTGTCGCAAGCAGGCATGCGGGAGTTGCTCTCGGGACCGGGCGAATTCGCGTTTCTTGACGTGCGCGAGCAAGGGGTGCATGCGCGCGGGCACCCGTTCCACGCGTGTTCGGCGCCGCTTTCGCATCTGGAAGCGATGGTGGCCGATCTCGTACCCCGCCGTACGGTTCCGGTCGTCCTGTTCGACAGTGGCGACGAAGGCCTTGCCGATCGGGCGGCGGGCA